>NZ_KB850129.1:1932423-2226036 GCF_000369665.1 Acinetobacter sp. CIP 51.11 | reverse complement strand
GAAATGAGTTCTAGCGAAATTAACTGAATCAAGCGTTTTGGTATATGAATCTAATTGAAGCTGTACGGTGCTTAAGTGCACAGTGCTCTAAACTGTTATGTTGGTTGATCTACTTGTAGGATCAAACGACTGTTTGGGGTTGTATAGTCAAGTAATTAAGTGCATGTGGTGGATGCCTTGGCAGTCAGAGGCGAAGAAAGACGTGATAGCCTGCGAAAAGCTCCGGGGAGGCGGCAAATATCCTGTGATCCGGAGATGTCTGAATGGGGAAACCCACTTACCATAAGGTAGGTATTGCAACATGAATACATAGTGTTGCAAGGCGAACGAGGGGAAGTGAAACATCTCAGTACCCTTAGGAAAAGAAATCAATTGAGATTCCCTCAGTAGCGGCGAGCGAAAGGGGAAGAGCCCATTAAGTCATATAAGTTCTAGTGGAACGCTCTGGGAAGTGCGACCGTAGACGGTGATAGTCCTGTACACGAAAGGGCTTATATGATGATGTCGAGTAGGGCGAGGCACGTGAAACCTTGTCTGAATATGGGGGGACCATCCTCCAAGGCTAAATACTCCTGACTGACCGATAGTGAACCAGTACCGTGAGGGAAAGGCGAAAAGAACCCCTGTGAGGGGAGTGAAATAGATCCTGAAACCGCATGCATACAAGCAGTGGGAGCCGGCTTAGTCCGGTGACTGCGTACCTTTTGTATAATGGGTCAGCGACTTATATTCAGTAGCGAGGTTAACCGCATAGGGGAGCCGTAGGGAAACCGAGTCTTAATAGGGCGTTTAGTTGCTGGGTATAGACCCGAAACCAGGTGATCTATCCATGAGCAGGTTGAAGGTTGGGTAACACTAACTGGAGGACCGAACCCACTGTCGTTGAAAAGCCAGGGGATGACTTGTGGATAGGGGTGAAAGGCTAATCAAACTTGGTGATAGCTGGTTCTCCCCGAAAGCTATTTAGGTAGCGCCTCGGACGAATACCATTGGGGGTAGAGCACTGTTTCGGCTAGGGGGTCATCCCGACTTACCAAACCGATGCAAACTCCGAATACCAATGAGTACTATCCGGGAGACAGACTGCGGGTGCTAACGTCCGTAGTCAAGAGGAAAACAATCCAGACCGCCAGCTAAGGCCCCAAAATTATAGTTAAGTGGGAAACGATGTGGGAAGGCATAGACAGCTAGGAGGTTGGCTTAGAAGCAGCCACCCTTTAAAGAAAGCGTAATAGCTCACTAGTCGAGTCGGCCTGCGCGGAAGATGTAACGGGGCTAAAACTATATGCCGAAGCTGCGGATGCATAATTTATTATGCGTGGTAGGGGAGCGTTCTGTAAGCCGATGAAGGTGGATTGAGAAGTCTGCTGGAGGTATCAGAAGTGCGAATGCTGACGTGAGTAACGACAATGCGAGTGAAAAACTCGCACGCTGAAAGACCAAGGGTTCCAGTCCAACGTTAATCGGGGCTGGGTGAGTCGACCCCTAAGGCGAGGCCGAGAGGCGTAGTCGATGGGAAATTGGTTAATATTCCAATACTTCTGTGTAATGCGATGAGAGGACGGAGAAGGTTAAGTCAGCCTGGCGTTGGTTGTCCAGGTGGAAGGTTGTAGGCATGTATCTTAGGCAAATCCGGGGTACTCTATGCTGAGAACTGATAGCAAGCTGTACTTGTACAGTGAAGTGGCTGATACCATGCTTCCAGGAAAAGTCTCTAAGCTTCAGTTACACAGGAATCGTACCCGAAACCGACACAGGTGGTCAGGTCGAGTAGACCAAAGCGCTTGAGAGAACTCTGCTGAAGGAACTAGGCAAAATGGTACCGTAACTTCGGGAGAAGGTACGCTGTTGTCTGTGATAGGACTTGCTCCTTGAGCGGCCGACAGCCTCAGAAACCAGGCCCCTGCAACTGTTTATTAAAAACATAGCACTCTGCAAACACGAAAGTGGACGTATAGGGTGTGATGCCTGCCCGGTGCTGGAAGGTTAATTGATGGGGTTAGCGTAAGCGAAGCTCTTGATCGAAGCCCCAGTAAACGGCGGCCGTAACTATAACGGTCCTAAGGTAGCGAAATTCCTTGTCGGGTAAGTTCCGACCTGCACGAATGGCATAATGATGGGGGCGCTGTCTCCAGCAGAGACTCAGTGAAATCGAATTCGCCGTGAAGATGCGGTGTACCCGCGGCTAGACGGAAAGACCCCGTGAACCTTTACTGCAGCTTGACATTGAACTTTGATCTTACTTGTGTAGGATAGGTGGGAGGCTTTGAAGTCGCGACGCTAGTTGCGATGGAGCCGTCCTTGAAATACCACCCTGGTAATATTGAGGTTCTAACTCTGTCCCGTTATCCGGGACGAGGACCATGTCTGGTGGGTAGTTTGACTGGGGCGGTCTCCTCCTAAAGAGTAACGGAGGAGTACGAAGGTGCGCTCAGCGTGGTCGGAAATCACGCGTAGAGTATAAAGGCAAAAGCGCGCTTAACTGCGAGACCCACAAGTCGAGCAGGTACGAAAGTAGGTCTTAGTGATCCGGTGGTTCTGTATGGAAGGGCCATCGCTCAACGGATAAAAGGTACTCTGGGGATAACAGGCTGATACCGCCCAAGAGTTCATATCGACGGCGGTGTTTGGCACCTCGATGTCGGCTCATCTCATCCTGGGGCTGAAGCAGGTCCCAAGGGTATGGCTGTTCGCCATTTAAAGAGGTACGCGAGCTGGGTTTAGAACGTCGTGAGACAGTTCGGTCCCTATCTACCGTGGGCGTTGGAAATTTGAGAGGATCTGCTCCTAGTACGAGAGGACCAGAGTGGACGAACCTCTGGTGTACCGGTTGTCACGCCAGTGGCATCGCCGGGTAGCTATGTTCGGAAGGGATAACCGCTGAAAGCATCTAAGCGGGAAGCCTACCTCAAGATAAGATTTCCCCGAGACTTTATGTCTCCTAAAGAGCCGTTGAAGACTACGACGTTGATAGGTTGGATGTGGAAGCATAGTGATATGTGAAGCTGACCAATACTAATTGCTCGTGAGGCTTGACTATACAACACCCAAACAGTTGTTGTACGAACTTCGAAAGAAGTGAGGATCGATTGATTCGATATTAAGCAAAACAGCTTGATTTAGTGAACGCTAAAGAACAAAATACCCAACTCAGATATACCTGTTAATGAATTCTATTTGGTAGAAAGCAAGGCAAAACGTAAGACCTAGCAAGTATCCATAAACAGTTGTGCTGGCGACCATAGCAAGAGTGAACCACCTGATCCCTTCCCGAACTCAGAAGTGAAACCTCTTAGCGCTGATGGTAGTGTGGGGTTACCCATGTGAGAGTAAGTCATCGCCAGCTCATTATTCGAAAATCCCCCTGTCATTTGACAGGGGGTGTTTTTTTATGCGTGGAATTTAGTCAAATAAATGTTATTTATGTGCTATTTCGACTGAAACATCACATAAAAATAAAATTGAGAGGCGTATACTGAACCGGTCTATGGAGCGGATATGTCCTCAAATTCATCTTCAAGCCATATTGAATATGGCTCTTCTGCTTTTAAAGCAGTGCTTTTTTCCTTATTCCTTGCTGGCTTTGCCATTTTTTCATCACTGTATTGCGTACAGCCGATGATGCCGATTCTGGCTGATTATTTCCAGGTCAGCCCGACTCAAAGCAGTTTCCCTTTATCTTTTTCTACCATTGCCTTGGCAGTTGGCCTGATTTTTACTGGACTAATATCAGACCGATTCGGTCGTAAGCCGATTATGGTCTGGTCGCTATTTTCAGTCTCAGTATTATTACTATTAAGTGCAATATTGCCGATCTGGTCCGTGTTTCTGACCACACGAGTAATGATTGGATTGACAGTCAGTGGTGTCGCTGCGGTCGCGATGACTTATATCGGAGAAGAAATTGCAGAAAAAGATATCGGTTTTGCCATGGGCTTATATATTTCTGGCACAGCGATAGGTGGTATGGGAGGGCGTTTAATTGCCGGAGTTTTAGTGGATTTTATCTCCTGGCAATCTGCCACTTTGATTATCGGTATCTTAAATCTTTGTATCGCTGGATTATTTTCTTACCTATTACCCGCTTCGCAACATTTTAAAGCCTATCCAATCAAGCTGAATCGTTTTAAAAACTCATTTAGGCAGAATCTCGCTGATCCAAAACTTCGGGTTTTATTCCTGCAAGGTTTTATCTTGATGGGCTGCTTTGTCTCGGTATTTAATTATCTGAGTTATCGCTTGATCCAAGCGCCATTTGAATTATCTCATGTCTGGATTGGCGTGATTTCGATTACTTATTTGGCTGGTATTTATAGCTCCCCTCGAGCAGCACACTGGGGACGGCATTATGGAAAATTCAGAATATTGGCAGCCATGATCCTGATGATGCTTGTGGGCTTGGCGCTGATGCTTATTGATCAGTTGGTTATTGTTTTTATTGGATTGCTGATTTTTACTTTTTCTTTTTTTGCTGCCCATTCGACTGCCAGTAGCTGGGTGTCGATCCAGTCCTTACAGTATCGGGCAGTCGGTTCGTCGCTGTATTTATTTTGCTATTACCTGGGTTCAAGCGTGTTGGGGAGCTCAAGCGGATTGGTATGGGAAAATTATGGCTGGATAGGATTAACTGTGTTTATTGCCGCGTTATTACTGACGGGTTTGTCATTCAGTTTAAAACTCCGTTCAAATTAGAGATTATTTCCAAGCTTTCCTCCTCATAAATAGAATCAATTTCTTTTTTGAAATATTTAAACTTTAGATTCAAGTGACAAATAGAGCGTGATTCAGTTAGTCTCTGATTTTGTATAAATTATAATCAAGCAAGCTAGGGCCGATTCATGGTAAAATAATCGGCTTTCATCTTTGATCTTATTTTTAGATCTCCTATCATCTGCCAGCCGAGAATTGCTAGCCATGTCTACTGCTTATACCATGCAGACTGCGCCAAAAGCGTTGTTTGATTACGACAAATATTGGGCGTCTTGTTTTGACCCTGCGCCATTTTTGCCGATGTCACGCGAGGAAATGGATCAACTCGGCTGGGACAGCTGTGATTTTATTTTGGTGTGTGGTGATGCTTATATCGATCATCCATCTTTCTGTTCAGGCATTATTGGTCGTACGCTAGAAGCACAAGGCTTCCGTGTCGGTATTATTGCACAGCCAGACTGGACCAGCGTGGATGCGTTCCGCGTTTTAGGTAAACCGAATATTGCCTGGGGTGTGACTGCAGGGAATATGGATTCCATGATCAACCGTTATACGGCTGACCGTAAAATCCGTTCTGATGATGCCTATTCACCAGACAATCAGCCAAACAAACGTCCAGACCGTGCGGCAACCGTGTATTGCCAGCGTGTCCGTGAAGCTTATCCGGATGTACCGGTATTATTGGGCGGTATTGAAGCATCATTACGTCGTATTGCGCATTATGACTACTGGTCAGACAAAGTGCGTCGTTCGGTGTTGATGGATTCAAAAGCCGATCTTTTGATGTACGGTAATGGTGAGCGTTCAATCACTGAAATCATGCATCGCTTGGCGCGTGGTGAAAAAATCCAAGATATTACCGATGTTCGTGGTACAGCGTTTATTGTGAATAAACACAACCGCCCATCGAAAGCCAAATTTGTTGAAATCGCATCGAATGATGTGGATGCGATTGGCCGTGTTGATCCAATTATTAACCCTTATGTCATGACTGAAGATATCGAGGGTTGTGAGATTGAACAAGGCAAGGATTCTAGTCAGTACCAAGGTTTCCAAAAAGAACATGTCGCCAATCCGATTGTGCGAGCAGGGGATGACTTAGATCCTGATACGCAAATTGTGCAACTGCAACCGGCTTCTAAAGCGATTAAACATAAGTTACCGCCGCGCGAATTGGCCGTAATCCGTTTGCCTACTTTTGAAGAAGTTGCTGCAGATCCAGTGCTCTATGCACATGCCAACCGTATTCTACATCTGGAAACCAATCCGGGGAATGCGCGTGCCATGGTGCAAAAGCATGGTGAACGTGATGTCTGGTTGAATGCACCGCCAATTCCGTTGACTACGGAAGAGATGGACTATGTGTTTGACCTGCCTTATGCACGTCTGCCGCATCCTGCTTATGGCAATGCCCGTTTCCCTGCGTTTGACATGATCAAATTCTCTGTGAACATCATGCGTGGCTGTTTCGGTGGCTGTACTTTCTGTTCGATTACGGAACATGAAGGTCGTATTATTCAGAACCGTTCTGAAGAATCGATTCTGCGTGAAGTGGAAAAAATCCGTGATACGGCTCCAGGCTTTACTGGCATTATCTCGGACCTGGGTGGCCCAACAGCCAATATGTACCGTCTGGCCTGTAAAGATCCTGAGATTGAAAAGAACTGTCGTAAACCGTCATGTGTATTCCCGGGCGTTTGTCAGAATTTGCATACGGATCATGCTCCATTGACGCAGTTATACCGTAAAGCGCGTTCTTTACCAGGCATTAAAAAGATTCTGATTGGTTCAGGCCTACGTTATGACCTTGCGGTTTTAAACCCTGAATATGTCAAAGAACTTGTCACCCATCATGTCGGTGGTTACTTAAAAATTGCGCCTGAACATACCGAAAAAGGCCCACTCAATAAAATGATGAAGCCAGGTATTGGGACTTATGACCGCTTCAAGCAAATGTTTGATCGTTATAGTAAGGAAGCAGGCAAGGAACAATACTTAATTCCTTACTTCATCGCGGCGCATCCGGGAACTACCGATTACGACATGATGAATTTGGCGATTTGGTTGAAGAAGAATGGTTTCCGTGCCGATCAGGTACAGACCTTCTATCCTTCACCAATGGCGACTGCAACTACCATGTACTACACTGGTAAAAACCCGCTGGCGAAAGTGGCGCGTTATACTGAAAATGTCGACATTGTGAAAGGTGAGAAACGTCGTCGTTTGCACAAAGCTTTCTTGCGTTATCATGATTCAAACAACTGGCCTTTGCTGCGTGAAGCCCTGAAAGAAATGGGTCGTCAGGATTTGATTGGTAACTCGAAACAGCATTTAATTCCGACTTATCAGCCTGTAGGCAGTGCAGACGGTCAGTATCAATCGGCGCGTAAGAAGAATTCGACGGTTGCCGGTGATTCGCAAAAACGTACCGGTGAGCAAGGGAATCGTAGCAAGGCTGCACAAGCTCAGTCACGTCCTCCAAATACCAAGAAACGTCCTGAGCGTGGTCAAATTCTGACCCAGCACACTGGTTTACCACCACGTGAAACGGGTGATGCCAAAAAACCGTTTGGTGGGCCAAAGCCTAAAGCGAAGCCCAAATCACGTGCATAATTAAGTTAATAAAAAGACACTTCGGTGTCTTTTTTTAGCTCTTGGGTAAAGTAACGTAGCCTGAGCTTGTGCGTTGAAAGTGTAAAAGAATATATTATTTGGACTAAATTCTTTAAAAAAGTGATATAAAAATAACACTTTGTCGGAATTGTCCTACAGTTGGGCAGATATGTATTGCGATCAATTCCATGGATGTTTTAGAGTGCATTATCAGTACTTTAAATCCACTTTCATTGGCATCTAGAGAGATGTCACTTTAGGTAACACAGAATCGAATTTTGATACCAGTTGTATGGGTATTTAAACAGATTGGTTGTTATATCTATTTAAAATAAAGCGTGGGTTTATACTGCACAACAATAAAACAAAAATGATTATAAGAATGCAAGGATTTAGGCATGACCACCTATATTATGATTGGGAGTTTCCTGCTCTTCTGTGTCGTGCTCATGGCATGGAAAAAGCTCGGAAATAATTCCAAACCACAAGACAGTGCGTTAAAGCAGCGTGCTATTTTTAACCTGAATGAGCAATTGACCTTCACTCGCCTGAGAGAAGTCTTACCTGAATACATTATTCTGGCACATGTTTCCTATGATGCCTTAATAACGACTAAATTTAACCGGACTCGGCATAAGTACCGTAACCTGACTGCAGATTTTGTCATTCTGGATCAGCAGCATCAGATTCTAGCCGTGGTAGGAGTGGATGATCCCTTAATCTTAAAGCGTCCCCAGCAGACGGGTTTTCAGGATGCATTACTGACCATGGCCGGTTATCGGGTGATCCGTTACGATGATGTGCCGGAATATTATCAGTTGCGCCAGGACTTCTTGCAGGAGCAAACGCAAATGCAGAAAATGCCCAAATATACAGTTAGCAATGATCTGAAAAAATATTATTTATATTCGGATTTAGAGCGTAGTAAAATCAAAGCAGTCGGTTAAAACAAAAAAGCATGCCAGAAGCATGCTTTTTTTATGAGTATCGATCTTAAAACATTATTCTGGTTTAACCGCCACGACAGTCAGTTCGACCAATACCCGTGGATCATAGAGTTTTGCTTCTACACAGGTACGAGGCAGCGCTTCGATATCAGCGACCCAGGCATCCCAGACTTCATTGAAGGCTGCATAATCTTTTTCAATGTCTTTCAAATAGATGGTTACCGACATGATGTGACTTTTGTCTGTGCCGGCATCTGCCAGAAACTGGTCAATAATATCTAAAGTCTGTTGGGTTTGCCCTTTAATATCCAGTTCGACATCTGTGGCCAGCTGGCCGGCAAGATGTACCAGATTACCGGCAATGGCAATTTCCGAAAAGCGTTTCGATACATGTAAACGTTCAACTGTCATGTTGTTCATCCTGAGTTTTGGGCATCAGGGCTGCGACCAATGAAGTCAGCAGACAACCCACCGCCAGATAGATGGCTACATAATGCCATGAACCATCCGCCCAAATCACCAGTGCCGCTGCAATAAATGGGGTAAAACCCCCACCAATGATACTCGCCACCTGATAACCAACTCCGGCACCGCTGTAGCGGTATTCTGTGCCAAACAGTGAGGTGAAAATCGGTTGATGGACACTAACCACCATATCGTGTGCGACGTTCGTCAGTAAAATTGCCCCGACAATGATCATCCAGGTATTTTGTGCATCGAGCGCCATAAAGAATGGAAAGGCCGAAAGCGCACCAATCAAACCACCCCAGACACACATTTTCTGATGATTGAATTTATCCGCCAGCCAGGCAAAAAATGGAATACTGAAACAGCTAATTGCCCCGACCATCAGGGTAATATTCAGGAAGAACTGTTTGTCCATGCCTAGGTTGCTGGTGGAATAGTTCAGGGCGAAATTGGTGACCAAATACATGGTCAGCAATTCAGTCAAACGTAAGGCAATAATATAAAAGAAAGCTTTTGGATGTTTGCTGATCGCCTGCAAGATCGGCAGTTTTTCTGGTTGATGATCAGCTTTCACCACCTTTTCCACAAACTCTTGCGATTCATCCTGATCACGTCGGATCCACATCGCTACAGCTAACAGTACGATGCTGGCCAGAAAGGGAATACGCCATGCCCAGTCCGCAAAAGCCTGTTCGCCTAGGGTCGCAATAATAATGGAGACTGCACCAGTGGCCAATACCAGGCCAACACCATAGCCGACCTGAACCCCGCTGCTATAAAAGGCTTTTTTACCCTTGGGTGCATTTTCAACTGCCATCAGAGCTGCGCCGCCCCATTCACCACCCACGGCAAAGCCTTGCAAGGCACGGCAAAACACCAACAGCACCGGAGCCCACCAGCCAATTGCTTCAAAATTTGGCAGCAGACCAATCCCGACCGTGGAAATTCCCATCAGGATTACCGTAAGTACCAGCATTTTTTTACGGCCGAGCTTGTCACCAAAGTGACCAAATACCACACCACCTAAAGGACGAAACAGGAAGCCGACCCCAAAGGTGGCCAGTGCCGCCAGGGTGCCCATGTTCTCGCCAATACTAGGGAAAAACTGATCTTTAAAAATTAAGGCTGCAACAATGCCGTAAAGGAGAAAATCATACCAATCGACAACAGCACCAACAAAACTAGATAGCACAGCTTTACGTGCGCGTTGTTCTTGAACAACAGAAGAATTTACAGAAGACATGCAGGAGGGGATTCCATGAGTTACATCAGAGTTGCCCTGCAATATTCGGATTTGATCGTCTCGCTAATCACAGGACATCATGCTGAAAGTAAAGGTGATTTTCAGCATCTCGGCACATACATGGATAATGCATTGCGCAGATAGAGTACTCTAAAAAATCAAAATGTAAAAACAAAGTTGCCGTATTTTTAAACTGATGCCTAAAACATGATCAAAAAAGGTTTAGAGTAGCAATAACTGGGTTTCAGTTTCGGGGACGCTGAGCTGATACACGCCGACGCCGATCAGCCGAAATTGCATCTGCGGAGCAATATGCAGGTCGTCGAGCAGTAAGTCCAAGGCTTGGGCTAATTCCTGTGGGCTACGCAGCACCTGTTTAAAACTTTTACTGTGTTGCATCACCTGAAAATTCTTGAGTTTTAATTTGACCGTAACGCCGCGAGCCGAAAGCTGTTTCTTTTGCAGGCTTTGCCATACTTGTCCAAGTAAAGGCTCCCAATAGGGGCGACATTGGTTCAGATGCAGGTCATCATCAAAAGTGGTTTCTTTGGAAATTTGCTGGCGTTCCCGTTCCACTTCGACCGGTCGTTCATCAATGCCTTGAGCATACAAAAATAGCCGCCGGCCATATTTGCCAAAATGTTGAATTAGTAAGGCTTCATCGATTTGCTGTAAATCGCCTAAAGTTTCTAGATTCAGGCTTTTCAGTTTTTCCTGAGTGACTTTACCGACGCCGGGAATTTTTTTTAGTGGCAGATCCTGGATAAAACGCTGTACCTGCGAAGGTTTAATCACACAGATCCCATTCGGTTTGTGCCAGTCCGAAGCAATTTTGGCAAGAAACTTGTTGGGTGCTACACCAGCAGAAGCGGTTAATCCGGTGGCTTGAAAAATATCCTCGCGAATTCGCATGGCGACTTCGGTAGCACTTGGGATTTGTTTTAAATTTTCTGTGACATCTAGAAAGGCTTCATCCAGGGACAGTGGCTCAATCAGGGAAGTATATTGCTGGAAGATCTGATGAATCTGTGCCGATACCTGCCGATATTTGGCAAAATCCGGCTCAATCACGATAACTTGAGGACATAGTTTGCGCGCCTGCCCCATGGACATGGCAGAACGCAGGCCATAAACCCGTGCCGGGTAGGAGGCAGCCGCGACCACCGCCCGAGGATGATGCGAGGCAATCACCACAGGTAAGTCTTTCAGTTCTGGACGTTCACGCAGCTCTACCGAGGCATAAAAGGCATCCATATCGAGATGAATAATTTTGCGCATGTTCGCTATCTTAAGGGGCTTTAATCGGATTGGGAAGCGAAGGCTGAGTTGAGTAAATAGGGTTGCGGTCCGCTGAGCAGAATGACTTTTGTCCCTTGTGTCTCGGCAGCCTGAATCAGAAGTTGCAAACTTTTTGGAGTGTCATCGGCAAGACGGGGTAAAAATTGCAGCGGCTGGTTTAACGGCTGAAAAAAATCATCCCAATGCACCGGAATCACCACTTTGAGCTTGAGGAGGTTCAGGGTTTCAGCCAGATATTGCTGCTGATAGGCATCGGATTGTCTGGAAAGCTGGGCAATGCCTAAAAACAGGGTGTCGACTTTCAGATGCTGCAATTGCTCTGGAATAAATCCGGTACTGGCCTTGACCAGAATTTTATGTCCTGCATGCTCAATCAGGTAATCGAAACTGCCACCTTCCTTAAATTCGGAAAATTTAGCCGGAAGGGTGAAAGGCTGCAGCAGCTCTTCGCCTAAATCATCATTTACCGCTGTAGGCGGGGTATGTTGTGAGGGAATGGCAGTGATCTGGAAATGGCCCCATTGCTGTATTTGCCAAGGCTTAACCAGCTGTAATTGCTGTGGAGTAACTTTGGGATTTGCCCGGGCGATATTCAGTGTGCTCGGTGAACCGACGATAGCAGTTTCGGGAAGCATCTCCAGTAAGGCCGGTATATCCAGAACATGATCATAATGCGAGTGACTGACCAGAATGGCTTGGGTTCGGCTCAATTCATGGTGTTGCACCAGTTGTTCAATGAGTAGCCTGTCACTTTGAATAGGGCGGTTAAGTACTTGCCACAAAGATGGCCGGCCAAAGAAACCATCGATCAGGATCTGATCGTGGCCATCATCGAGTAACAGGGTGGACACACCAAAAAAATTAACGGTGAGACCATGAACGGATGTACCGGTTTGCGGCTGCCACGCTTTAAAGTCACTAACCTTGCCCGAAGCTTGCAACAGATAAGCCAGTGTACACGCGATGAGCAAGAGAAGAATTACCAAACCGAGTAAAACGCCTTTTATCCATTTCAATCTTTTTATTTCCTTATTGTTTTGTTTTTATAAAGAACCTATTTTCAGGCGATCAGCTTTGTTTCTCTTGATTCTCAGATGAAGGTATTACAATCTCATTCTTCTTGAGAAAATCATCCCATTGCTGTTCTGAGCCATAAAAAACATTCAGGTCTACTGGTGTGGTAATGCCGGAAATTTTACCCTGACTGGTATGTTGCCAAAACATCCATTTAGGCTGGTTTTTTAGATCAGGCAGACCCTTGTACTCACGTACCCAGAGCGGTACATCAGGAAAATATCCTGTCAGTACAATATTATAAAAAGCTTTAGAAATATAGAAAATCGGCTGCTTGCCATAATGCTTTTTCAGGACATCATGCATCACCTGAATTTCGTTTAAAAGCTGCTCTTTAGAATAGGTATTGATACAGTTGCTGTCATATTCCAGATCAATCACTGGCGGTAAGGCATCCGGTTTATTGGGGACGGAGTCAATAAAGTTCTGGGCCTGAATGCTGCCATCGCGGCAGAGCCGGTAGAAATGATAGGCACCGACCAGAAAGCCGCGTTCCCGGGCCTTGAGCCAGTTTTCCTGAAATTTGGTATCTTTAAAGTCGCCGCCTTCAGTGGCTTTCAGATAAACAAATCGGTATTTTTCAGGCGAAATCTGCTGCCACTGAATCTCTTTTTGATGATGCGATACATCAAAACCCTGGATTGGGTAATCGGCCGCATGGGCAGAGGGTGCTTTCATCAGGCAGAGATAGACCATGGCGCTAGCGATCACAGTGATCAGCACGCCAAGCCCAATCAAGAGCGATTTATTAACTCTGTTCGGAGCCTGATTTTTTTGCATCTTCAGTCCTTGCCTATATGTGATTTAGCCTAAAACTTACAATCAGCCAAAAGTGAATATATCGCATCAAACCGGGGTATTTTTAGGAATATGCCAGAAAATATAGGCTGCAATAATATTGATACAGCCTAAACAGATCAGTGACATATGAAAAGCAGCCACCAGATTGTCAGCGCCGTAATAGGCACTCAGCATGTTTACCAGTGTTCCTGCCAGTGCCACCCCGATACTCATCGACAGCATCATGATCATCGACAGGAAACTGTTGCCGCTACTGGCATCCTGCTGGCTTAAGTCCTTTAAGGTCAGGGTATTCATCGACACGAATTGCAGTGAATTTAAAATGCCGAAGATAAAGAAATGAATCGCACGGAGCCAGATAGGGGTTTCCGCTGTGGTTAGGGCAAAACTGGCAATACACAGACCCACCAGCAAAGTATTGACCAGCAAGACCCGACGGTAGCCAAAACGCTGAATGATGTTGCGGATAATCGGTTTGGAGGCCAGCGAACCAAGCACAGTCGGAATCATCAATAAACCAGTAATAAAAGGTTCGAAACCGAAAGCCACCTGCAACATCAGCGGCAGTAAAAACGGAATCGAGTTACCGCCGAGACGGGCAAAGAAATTACCCAAAATACCAATCGCATAAATTTTATTTTTAAACAGCCGGCTGCGAAACAGGGCATTGCTATGCGTATGCGAATGATAGGCATAAACCAGGGTGGCCAATAAACCGGCTAGAATCAGGCTCAGGCTCCACCACAGCGAGTTTTGTGGACTGGCAAAATTTTCAATTCCCAGACAGAGGCCCACCATGGCCACGACCAGCAAGATAAAGCCCCAATAATCAAAGCGAGCGACTGTAGGTTCAAGTACATTCGGCATGGCCTTAAAGGTAATCAGTGCGCCCAGCAAGCCAATCGGCAAATTGATCAGGAAAATCCAATGCCAGGACAGATATTCGACCATCCAGCCACCTAGGGTCGGCCCAATTAAAGGACCAATCAGGCCGGCCAGACTCATCAGGCTCATAGCGGCCAGAAACTGGGTACGGGGAATGATCTTTAGCATGGCCAGCCGGCCTACCGGCAGCAATAATGCACCACCTATCCCTTGAAAGATCCGGTACACCAATAATTCATTCAGGCTACTTGACCAGGCACAGCCCAAAGAGGCCAAAGAGAAAATAATAATTGCAGCAAAATAGGTATTTCTGACCCCGAACCGGTCTGCCAGCCAGCCACTTAAAGGAATGCAGGCTGCCACAGACAGCACATAAGCCACAACCACACTATGCATGCGTAGCGGATCTTCCTGCAAATTTTGGGCAATTGCAGGTAGGGCGGTATTAATAATGGTGGTATCCAGCCCCTGCATGAAAAAGCCAATCGAGACCAACAAGACCAGCAGTCTGAACTCGGGATCTAAGGCTTGATGAGTAGGCGTGGCATTCATAATTCTGGAAAACTGAAAATTTTGAATAGTTTAAAGGAATCAGTCGAGTCTGTCGTATATAAAGCGTGTCAACTTTTATAGCAGTGTTGTGTCAAGTAACTGCAACCGATCTGTCATGGCACTGCAATGCTCTGGTTATAAATTGGTCACGAATTCTTCATGATAGATCAACAAAAAATGAAATTAAAATCATTGATAGTGGCCATGCTGGCTGTGGGGATGGTGGCATGTGGAAGTGAGAATGAAAATGAAACACCGGTTCCAATCGTCGAGGCTACACCGAACTCGATCGAGTTAAGCAAATTAGCCGCTTATGAATCGGGTGTGTTTGCGCAAAGTGCAGCAGAAATTCCGGCCTTTGATACCGAGAGTCAACGCCTATTCGTGGTCAATGCCAAAGAAGGCGTATTGGATGTGCTGGATTTAAGTCAGCCTGATCAGCCGAAAAAAATAAGTTCCATCAAGGTCGATGACATTGCGCCAGAGGCTGAGGTCAACAGTGTCGCAGTACATAATGGCATCGTCGCCATTGCGATTCAGGCTGCTGTGAAAACTGACCCGGGCTATATTGCTTTATATCAGGCCAAAGACCTGAGCAAGTTGGCCCACGTACAGGTGGGTGCCTTGCCGGACATGCTGACTTTCACACCGGATGGTCAAAGCTTGTTGGTGGCCAATGAAGGCGAGCCTTCTGATGATTATCAGGTTGATCCAGAGGGTTCAGTATCTGTCATTAGTCTGGCCAATTTAAAAGCCCCGATCGTTCGTAGCGCAGACTTTAAGGCCTTTAATGGACGGGAAGCAGCATTGAGTGAACAGGGCATCCGGATTTTCGGACCAAAGGCCAGCGCAGCTCAGGATTTTGAACCTGAGTACATCACTGTTTCAAAAGATGGAAAAACCGCCTGGGTTGCCTTACAGGAAAACAATGCCTTGGCCAAAATTGATGTGGCTGCTGCCAAAGTACTCGCTGTTTATCCATTTGGCTTCAAAGATCATGGCATGAAGGGTCATGGTATGGATGTCAGCGATGTGGATGGTGTCGACGGTAAAGGCAAAATCAATATTCAAACTTGGGCCAATGTCCGAGGCTTATATATGCCAGATGCGATTGCAAGTTTTGAGGTCGCCGGCAAAACCTATATTGTGTCTGCCAATGAAGGCGATGCCCGTGCCTGGGGTGAAAACAATCCTGCATATTTCAATAACGATACCAGCCAGGGCTTTGTAGAAGAATGGCGGGTGAAACACTTGGTCCATGCCAAAGGTTTTGACCGCCGTCTGGGCGATGATTTACCAGCCCATCTTCGGGTATTGGCCAAAGGTGCAGAACTCAATCCAACTAACTTTGCCTACTGCGGTGCTATTGTAGGGGATGCCAAAGACTGCCGTGAAGATCATCTTTTGGGCCGTTTAAATATTACGTGGACCGAAGGCTATCAAAAAAATGCCGATGGTACAGCCAAACTGAATGAACGGGGCAATCTGGTCTATGATCATTTATATAGCTTTGGTACACGCTCGGTCAGTATCTGGGTGGAAAATGATCAGCAGACCGGTTTAGAACTGGTATGGGATTCGGGCGATCAGTTTGAGCAGTATATTGCCAAACATCATCCTGAGATTTTCAACTTTAATCATGAAGAAGCCGGACTGGATAATCGCAGTGACAATAAAGGGCCGGAACCTGAAGGGGTGACCTTGGGGCAGATTGGTCAAAAAACCTTTGCCTTTATTGGGCTGGAGCGTGTCGGTGGCATCATGGTCTATGATGTGTCTACACCTGCATCACCAATCTTCGTGCAATATATTAATTCACGTGATTTTAAAGCAACCACAGCGCAGATTGAAATGGGACAAGCCGGTGATTTAGGACCGGAAGGTTTGGTATTTATCCCCGCCAAAGACTCCCCGAATAAGAAACCACTCTTGGTGGTCGGCCATGAAGTCAGTGGCAGCACCACGATTTATCAATTAAATCTCAAGTAACCAAAAGCTTTTAGACTCAGGGCACTTCGGTGCTCTTTTTTGTAAGGTGACCGCATATATGACATTTTTGTCATTAAAATGAAATAAAACCGTCATAATCTTGGGCCAACTTTTCAGCAATGCTGAAATCTCCTCGCGTATAGGTTTGTTTTTATGACAATCGAGATTTTGATGGTGATCGGCTTTTGTTTAGCCGCTTACTCTATTGTCGGAAATGATGTACCTCAAACCCTAGGGACATTTATTTCTTCGAATTCACATCGCCCATGGTGGGTGTTGTGGATTTATATCAGCTCAATTTTAATTGTCGTATTGGTCTATGGTTGGTATGCATCTGGGGTGGGTGATGCCTCATACGGTCGTTTAGAAACGATTCCTTTCCCTGAAGGTGGTATTACCTGGCTGTATATTGTGCCGCCAATTCTCCTGTTACTACTAACCAGATACGGGATTCCAGTCAGTACCACCTTCCTGGTGCTTACGATTTTCTCTCCTGCCAGCTTAGGCTCGATGATGGTCAAATCGATGATGGGCTACGCCGTGGCCTTTATTGTGGCGATTGTCATCTATCGTTTTGTGGTCAAGCAGCTGGCACGCCATTTTGCCAAGACACGTCATCAGGAACACTCCAAGGTCTGGATGGGCTTGCAATGGGTCTCTACCGGTTTCCTGTGGAGCCAATGGCTGATTCAGGATCTGGCTAACATCTTCGTGTATGTGCCACGTCAGGTGCCGTTTGAATTCCTGATGTTTGCGATTACGGTATTCGTAGTCTTGCTGGGTGTGATTCTGTATCAACGTGGCGGGGCTATCCAAAACATTGTCGACACCAAAACCGGTGTGACCGACATTCGTGCTGCAACGATTATCGACTTCATGTATGCCATTATCCTGTTAGTTTTTAAAGAGTGGAGCAACATTCCAATGAGTACCACCTGGGTATTCCTGGGATTACTCGCAGGTCGTGAATTTGCCATGTCGATGATTCTGGATGAAGTCAACAAACATCGTACTTCACGTAATGTCAGTGCAGATGCCATGAAACTGATGTTCGGTCTGGCCATGTCGGTCATTCTGGCAACAACTTTGCCGATGTTTTATGACTTTGTGACGAATTATGGTCAATAAATCCTGATATTAAAAATCCAATAAAAAAGCGAGCCAGGTGCTCGCTTTTTTCTTAATTGGAACGGTTTAAACCACAAATCTTTGCGGATGGCCTAAATTGGTTAAAGTTGTATAAATTTCTTCTTCGTGTTCGCAAATGATCAGTTTGGCGCGATGCTGTGGCGGTAAAAAACCATCTTCGACCGCACGGTCCAGCTGTGCAATCAAGGCATCATAGAAACCATTCACGTTATACAGCATCATTGGTTTCTGGTGCTGGTTCAGCTGCCCCCAGGTGGCAATTTCCAGAATTTCCTCAAACGTGCCCAGTCCACCCGGTAGTGCTACAAAGGCACAGGCCCGCTCAGCCATCATAGCCTTGCGTTGATGCATGCTGGTCACCACATGTAATTCAGTGAGCTGGTTATGGGCAATTTCATAATCCAGCATAAATTCGGGAATTACCCCAACGGCTTCACCGCCGTGCTGGATCATGGCATCCGCGACCTGTCCCATCAGGCCGATACTGGCGCCACCATAGACCAGTCCGAAACCATGTTCTGCCAGTCCTTGCGAGAGATGAATGGCTTTTTCTAAATAAACCGGTTTGTTGCCTGCACGTGAACCACAATAGAGTGCCACTAGAGGGCGAGTTGTTTTTGGGGAGTTGTCTTTAAAATAATCTGTCATTTGAATTACGCTTTGCATTTATTTTCTTCACCTTATCATTTTTCTTTCTTGTGACTCTAGCTTAATTAATAAATATGACAATTCTGTGAGCAGCTGCATTTTCACTGCATTACAGCCAGGCAAAATTCATCGATAAACAGCCATGAAAAAGGGTGAATTTCGATTTGATCTTGCTATACTAAAAATTGGTTTCACAACAATAGAACGAAAATGGGTAGTGGTAGTTGGCCGTGTAACTCTATAAATCGCCGTCAAGTAATTGGTATTGTTCAATATCAAAAATATTATGCTGTTTCATTACAGTCTCGGTTCATTCAATGCTGCAGTCCTGAGTTTCAGGAGCCAAGCGTATGATCTTTGAATGGATGTCGGACCCTTCAGCCTGGGTCGGTTTACTCACATTAATTGTTCTTGAGATTGTACTCGGGATCGACAATCTGGTTTTTATTGCCATTTTGGCGGAGAAACTGCCACCCGAACAGCGTAATGCAGCGCGGATTGTGGGCTTAATGCTGGCCTTGGTAATGCGTTTGATCTTGCTGGCCTCGATTGCCTGGGTGGTCACTCTGACTGATCCACTGTTCCATATTTTTGATCATGCTTTCTCAGGTCGAGATCTGATTCTATTGTTTGGTGGGGTGTTCCTGCTGTTCAAAGGCACCATGGAACTGCATGAGCGTCTGGAAGCCAAACCGGTCATCAAAGAAGAAAATCCGGTCCATGCAGTATTCTGGATGGTGATTGTCCAGATCGTGGTGCTGGATGCCGTTTTCTCATTGGACAGTGTGATTACTGCGGTTGGCATGGTCAAAGACCTGTCAGTCATGATGATTGCCGTGATTATTGCCATCGGGATTATGCTCTGGGCATCCAAAGCCCTGATGGATTTCGTCAACAGGCATCCGACCGTAGTGATTCTGTGTCTGGGCTTCCTGATGATGATCGGTTTCTCGCTGGTGGTCGAAGGCTTCGGTTTCCATATTCCGAAAGGCTATCTGTATGCTGCGATTGGTTTCTCGGTGATTGTCGAATTTATTAACCAGACCATGAAACGCAATCAGGAAAAAATGGTGACTACTACGGATATGCGCTACCGTACTGCTTCAGCAGTGATGCGGATGCTGGGTGGTAAACCTGCTCAGGACAATGACTCGTCTGAACCGGAAGATGTTCTGGCCACGCGTGCCTTTGCCGATGAAGTCTTTAATGATGACAATGGCATCTATCATAGTGTCATGGTGCAGGGGGTACTGGGTCTGTCTGAACGTCCGGTCAAGTCGGTAATGACGCCACGTCCTGAACTGGAATGGATTGATCTGGACAATGACGCTGACAGTATCAAAGAACAGTTATTGCAGATGAGCCACTCGCGTCTGATTATCGCCCGGGGTGAACTGGATAATATTGCCGGTGTGGTACTGACCCATAAAGTCCTCAACGAATACATTGAAACCGGGGTGCTGGATTTTGAAAAGCACTTACGTGAACCGGTGATTGTGCATGAAAATGCCCAGGTCTTGATGGTGATGGAACAGTTGCGTCAGGCTCCATTGCAGATGGCAATTGTCCTGAATGAATATGGTTCAATTGAAGGGATTGCCACCCCAATTGATATTCTTGAAGCAATTGCCGGTGAATTCCCGGATGAAGATGAGTTGCAAGCCGCCGCGGAAAGCCTGGAAGATGGCAGCCTGATTCTGGATGGTTCCACCGATATTCGTCATGTTTCCTTGCTGCTGGATCGTGATCTGGTCAATGAAACCGAAGAATATTCGACTTTATCTGGTTATGTATTGTTCCATATGGCACGTTTACCACATAGCGGTGAAAAGTTTGAAGCAGATGGGCATATCTTTGAGGTCGTGACGATGGACGGTCATAAGATCGATAAAGTGCATATCATTCCGCAGCTTCCTGCACAGGACTAGATTCTAGCCAATGTTTGGCCTGTAAAGTTTGCTAAAATAGCCCGGATTGTCGGGCTATTTTTATGGAACTGAAATGTCAGAAGCATGTCCATGTGGACAAGGCGAATATCACAGTTGTTGTCAGCCACTGCATGTAGGGCAAAAGGTCGCAGAGACTGCACAGCAACTCATGCGTTCCCGTTACAGTGCCTTCGCCAAGCATGAAATCGATTACATCAAAACCACGACTGCGCTGGGTCAGCAACAAGCGCTGGACCTGCAGGCAATTAGTGAATGGAGTAAAGCCAATCAATGGTTAAAGCTTGAAATTGTTCAAGCCAATGAAAAACTAGATAAAAATCATGCCTTGGTCGAGTTTAAGGCACATTATCATGATGGCAAGCAGGCACAGGTGCATCATGAAGCTTCGCATTTTGTGAAGTTTGAAGGTCGCTGGTATTTTCTGGATCCGACTACAGACTATAACATCACCATGAAACAGGCCTGCATTTGTGGTTCGGGGAAAAAATTTAAGCAATGTTGTGCCGGATTCTTATAACTTTCACACAGATTTAGCTTAGAATAGCCGCCATCTCATAGCCTCAGGTGGAAGCAGGGCGATGTTACTGACCGTCATCTATATTATTGCAATTACCGCTGAAGCCATGACCGGGGCACTGTCCGCTGGCCGGCGCAGCATGGACTGGTTTGGCGTGATGATTATTGCCTGTGTCACGGCACTGGGCGGTGGTTCGGTCCGTGATGTTCTGCTCGGACATTATCCCTTGACTTGGGTCAAACATCCCGAATATCTGGTGCTGACCTGTTGCGCCGCCTTCGTCACCATCCTGATTGCCAAATGGATGCGACAGTTACGTAATGTCTTCCTGGTACTGGATGCCTTGGGGCTCATTGGCTTTACCATTATTGGCTGCCAGATTGCCCTGGAAATGGGACATGGTTTTGTGGTCAGCGCCGTCGCGGGTGTTTTGACCGGAGTGTCTGGCGGGATTTTGCGTGATATTTTATGTAATGACGTGCCGCTGGTGTTCCGCCGTGAACTGTATGCCAGTATTGCCTTTGTTTCAGTGATCTTTTACTGGCTCTGTAGCCACTACGGCTTGTCGCAGGATCTGACCATTTTGTCTACCCTGATTTTTGGTTTTAGCTTACGTCTGATCGCCATCTATTTTGGTCTGGAAATGCCAAAATTCATTTATAAAGATGATGATGAGCACTCGGCATCTTCCAAAGACGAATCTTAATTTTTAAATGTATAAAGTGCGGCAATAAAAATAGCCGCATTCAGCTCAATTCGTAGTATAAAAAATACAAAGCAGCCCACCTGTTGAGAAAGCAGCATCTCCCGTTCCACCTGATCAGAGATTTTTGTTATGGATTTAGTTTCTCGCATACAACGCTTACCGATTGGTAGGTTTCACTACACCTTGCTGGTGGTGATTGGACTGGGCTGGATGTTTGATGCGATGGATACCGGATTGATTTCCTTTATCCTGGCCAAAATGGCCGAAGACTGGCAGATGACTGCGGATCAAAAAAGCTGGGTAGTGTCGATCGGTTTTGTCGGCATGGCGATCGGGGCGATTTGTTCAGGTGGCCTGGCAGACCGTTTTGGCCGTAAAACAGTCTTTGCTGCGACTCTGGTCATTTATAGCTTGGCCACGGCAGCCTGCGCTTTTGCACCGAATCTGACTTGGCTACTAGTATTCCGTTTTATTGTCGGTTTAGGCTTGGGTGGTCAGTTACCCGTGGCCGTAACGCTGGTCAGTGAATATATTCCTGCACATGTGCGTGGCCGTTTTATTGTCTTGCTGGAAAGTTTTTGGGGGCTAGGCTGGCTGGTTGCGGCGCTGGTATCGCGCTTTGTTATTCCTGATTTTGGTTGGCAAACTGCTTTCATGATTGGTGGCCTGCCTGCGCTGTATGCCATTGTAATCTGGAAAATGATACCGGAATCTATTCCTTTCCTGATTAACCGTGGCCGTATAGAGGAAGCTTCAGCACTGGTGAAAAAGATTGAGCGTCAATGTGGCGTTCAAGTCTATGAAATTTTTGAAGTGAAACCAGTCGCAGAGAAGCAGAATATTTCATTTTCACAATTATGGTCGGGTATCTTTGCGCGCCGTACGCTTATGCTCTGGCTGATCTGGTTCGGTATTATTTTCTCCTATTATGGCATCTTTACCTGGTTGCCAAGCTTACTGGTCAAAGAAGGTTATAGCATTGTCCAGTCATTTGAATATGTGCTGATTATGATTCTGGCGCAGTTGCCCGGTTATCTGGTGGCGGCATGGCTGGTCGAAAAACTCGGTCGTAAGCCGACTTTGGCCGGCTTTATTGGCATGTGCGCGATTTCTGCCTATTTCTTTGGTCAGTCGGGTAGTGTTACTGAAATCGTGATTTGGGGCTGTCTGATGTCCTTCTTTAATCTGGGTGCCTGGGGCGTACTCTATACTTATACGCCGGAACAATATCCGACCAATATCCGTGCCTTTGGTTCAGGCTGGGCCGGGGCTGTTGGCCGGATTGGCGGTATCGCGGCACCTTTTGCCGTAACCCATCTGATGGGTATGCCGAATGGCTTTAGCTATGTCTTTACCATGTTTACGGCAGTTCTGGTCGCTGTCGCGATTGTGATTCTGGTCTTGGGTGAAGAAACCAAAGGCAAGACCCTCGAATCGATGGGCTTATAAAGGGAATGATTTTTTAGTTGCTTAGGGCCTATAAAGTGGATATTTTTAGGCCATAAGACACAAATTGTCGCGCTGAACGATTTGATGCCCTTGTGTCATCTACAGCCACGACTTAGCATAAGAAACATTGATACAAAAACGAATTATTTAGGACTATAGGTTGTTATGACAAGCCTTGCGCATCATGCGACAGAAAACCGCTCCGTAGCAGAATTTACCGAACAAGCTTATCTGAATTACGCCATGTACGTGATTATGGATCGGGCACTCCCTCATATTAGCGATGGCCTGAAACCGGTACAGCGCCGGATTGTCTATGCCATGAGTGAGCTGGGCCTGAAATGGACCAGCAAACCGAAGAAATCGGCACGTACAGTCGGTGACGTACTGGGTAAATACCATCCGCATGGTGACTCGGCCTGTTATGAAGCCATGGTGCTGATGGCACAGCCCTTTAGTTATCGTTACCCGTTTATTGAAGGGCAGGGCAACTGGGGTTCACCAGATGATCCAAAGTCTTTCGCAGCGATGCGTTATACCGAAGCCAAGCTTTCCCAGTACAGTGAACTATTACTGTCTGAACTGGGACAGGGCACCTGTGAATGGCAGGACAACTTTGACGGTTCGATGAAAGAACCGGTGAACTTGCCGGCCCGTGTACCGAACATCTTGCTGAATGGCACCACTGGTATTGCTGTCGGTATGGCCACAGACATTCCACCGCATAACCTGCGTGAAGTGGTCAAAGGGACGATTGCGCTAATTCGTAATCCGAACCTGACCGATGAAAAAATCGCAGAATATATTCCTGCGCCAGACTTGCCGACCAAAGCCGAAATTATCACCCCGCCTGCTGAACTGTTAAAAATTCAGACCACAGGCCGTGGCAGTTATCGCATGCGTGCGGTCTATAGCGTCGATAAAAACGAAATTATCATCACGGAACTGCCTTATCAGGTGTCCGGTTCCAAAATCATCACCCAGATTGCCGATCAGATGCAGGCCAAAAAACTGCCATTGGTCAGCGATGTACGGGATGAGTCAGATCATGTCAATCCCACCCGTTTAGTCATTGTTCTGCGTTCGAATCGTATTGATGCCGAATCGGTGATGAGTCACTTGTTTGCCACCACCGATCTGGAATCCAGTTATCGTGTCAATATGAACATGATTGGTGCCGATGGCCGTCCACAGGTGAAATCAATTCGTCGTATTTTGCTGGAATGGATTGAAATCCGTAAAACCACGGTAACACGCCGTCTGCAATATCATCTGAACAAGATCGAAAAACGCCTACATATTCTCGGCGGTCTGATCATTGCTTATCTCAATATTGACGAAGTGATTCAGATTATTCGTGAAGAAGATCAGCCAAAACCAGTTTTGATGCAGCGTTTTAATATTGATGAGATTCAGGCCGAAGCGATTCTGGAACTGAAATTGCGTCATTTAGCCAAGCTTGAAGAAATGGAAATGCGCCGTGAGCAGGAAGAACTGGAAGCGAAAGCTGCAGTAATTCGTGAACAACTGGCCAATCCGGAATCTTTAAAAAGCCTGATTATTTCTGAACTAAAAGACGATGCCAAGAAATTTGGTGATGATCGCCGTTCGCCAATCGTACAGCGTGCCGAAGCTGCTGCAATCAATGAAACTGAAATGTTGCCGGCCGATCCGGTGACAGTGGTGTTATCAGAAGCCGGCTGGATTCGCTGTGCTAAAGGTCATGAAGTCGATGCAGAAAATCTGAATTTCCGTGCCGGTGATCAGTACTTGAGTCATGCACAGGGCAAATCCAATCAACGCGTTTATGTAATAGATGACACTGGGCGTAGCTATGCCTTGGCCATCAATACGCTGCCGTCTGCGCGTGGTCTCGGTGAGCCGCTCAGTTCAAAACTGTCTCCTGGCAGTGGGGTGGGTTTTAAACAGGTTCTGGTGGCAGAGGATGAAACTGAAATTCTAGCGGCAAGTAATAAAGGTTATGGTTTTAAAACCCAGGCCAAGCAGCTGGATACCAGTGCCAAAGCGGGGAAAGCTTTCCTGAATTTATCTGAAGGGGCAGAGGTCATGAACCTGCAGCCACTCGATGATGCCACGCATGTTGCACTGCTCAGTTCAACAGGACGCCTGTTGATTGTCGATTTAGCAGAATTACCTGTATTGAACAAAGGTAAAGGAAATAAATTGATACAACTTGAAGATAGTGATCAAATTTTGTCCATGACAATATTGAAGCTTGATGAAATAATTCAAGTGCTTGCAGGACAACAGCAGTTAAAATTAAAAGGGGATGATTTGCGCAAATATATCGGTAAGCGCGGTGCAAAAGGACAGCTTTTACCACGCGGATATCAAAAAGCAAATAAACTGTTGATTCAAAGATAAGACTAGCATCCATCCTGCGAAATACGTTATATATGAACAACGATTCAACAAGATGGATGCAATATCGCACATATACAAGTCTAAAAATGGCGTGTGATATTGAAAAAAACAGTTGAAATACTAAGGATTATGATTGGAGAGATGGTCATTATGGAAAAAATTTGGTTTGCTGAATACCAAAAAACAGGGATTCCAGAAACAGTAGAATTACCAGCAGAAAATACTTCTCTAGTAGATGTTTTTGAGCGTAATTTCCAAAAATTCGGCTCGCGTGATGCCTTTATCTTTATGGATAAGGCTATGACTTTCAATGAATTGGAAGAGGCGAGCCGCAAGTTTGCAACTTATCTACAAAGCTTGGGGTTGGCAAAAGGTTCACGTGTGGCAGTGATGATGCCAAACGTTCTTCAGTATCCGGTTGTGGCACTTGGGGTGTTCCGCGCAGGTTTGGTACTGGTCAACGTGAATCCACTCTACACATCACGTGAACTTGAGCATCAATTAAATGACTCTGGCGCTGAAGTGCTGGTGATTATTGAGAACTTTGCTTCTGTTTACCAGGCAATTATTGGTAAAACACCAGTGAAGCATGTCGTGGTCGCTTCTGTCGGTGACATGCTGGGTGCCTTGAAAGGGACACTGGTGAACTTTGTATTGCGTTCTGTGCGCAAGCAAATTCCAGCTTGGGATATTCCAGGCCATGTGAGATTCAATGCGGCGTTATCTAAAGTTAATCCAAGTAACTATAAACGCCCTGAATTGACCCTTAGCGATACAGCAGTTCTTCAATACACAGGTGGTACCACAGGCGTATCTAAAGGCGCTGAACTGACACATCGTAACCTGGTTGCGAACATGCTGCAGTGTGACGGCATCTTCCAGAGTAAATTTGGTGCGCAAGATGGTCAGCCAGATGACCGTATTTTCTGTGCTTTGCCGCTTTATCATATCTTTGCATTCATGGTATGCGCACTTTACGGTATGTACAAAGGTCAGGCGAATGTTCTGATTCCAAACCCGCGTGATTTACCTGCGGTGATGAAAGAGCTACGTAAATACCAGCCGACTTTCTTCCCGGCAGTGAACACACTTTTCAATGCGCTGGTAAACAATGAAGAGTTCAAGCAACTTGATCATAGCAAATTGAAAATGGCGATGGGCGGCGGTATGGCCGTACTTCCTTCTACCGCAGCAGCATGGAAGAAAGTTACCGGAACCAATATCGTTGAAGGTTATGGCTTGTCTGAAACTTCTCCGGTGGCAACAGCAAACCCACCTGCGTCTGAAGAATTCAGTGGCACTATTGGCATTCCATTGCCATTGACTGAAGTGGCTATTCTGGATGATGAAGGCAATGAAGTTCCACTGGGTGAGCAAGGTGAAATTTCAATCCGTGGTCCTCAGGTCATGAAAGGCTACTGGAACCGTCCAGATGAAACTGAAAAGGTCATGGTGAATGGCTTCTTCCGTACCGGTGATATCGGTGTTATGGATTCACGTGGTTATGTGAAAATTGTAGATCGTAAGAAAGACATGATTCTAGTGTCTGGTTTTAACGTCTATCCATCTGAGATTGAAGAGGTTGTAGCAACTCATCCAAAAGTACTGGAAGTGGCTGCGATTGGTGTGCCAGATGAAAAATCAGGTGAAGTGCCAAAACTGTTTGTTGTGAAAAAAGATCCGTCTTTAACCACAGAAGAAGTTTTAGCATTCGCTAAAGAAAACCTGACCGGTTATAAACGTCCACGTTATGTCGAGTTTATGGATGAATTGCCAAAATCCAACGTAGGTAAAATCCTGCGTAAAGATTTACGTAAAACAGCCTAATACCTGTAAGAAAAAAAAGCGCCATCAGGCGCTTTTTTTGATTTGGACTTTTTATTTTTTCATTAACCAGCGATCAAAATAAGGACGACCTACGCCGACTACTCCCAAGAAAATAAACATGGTACCGAACTGGCGGGTAAATCCGGTTTGATTAAAGCTGCCATAACTTAGAATGTTGTCGATCAAGCAATACGCCAGAATCGCGACCAGCCAGTGCCAGAGAGGCATACGCTTGATACCTACGAAATAAAAGGCAATCCATAAAATGGCAAAGGTAAAGATTGGCGACCAGATATTCATATTGGCACAAATGACGGCCATCAGAAATGCCACAATCGGCAGGACAATTTTTAATACGCGATCCACTTGACATTGATGTTGGCGTTGTTTCTCGAGGACATCGAACATTTCATTTTGATCAGGCGCGACCATAGTGAATCCTTAACAAGTAATAAAAAGCACTCTATTTAACAAAATTTATTCACGAAATGCCATGCTATGATAGAGATAAAATTTTCATGAGAAAAAACAGATGCACAGCATTAGTGGGGTTATTTATCTCATTTTGGCCGCTTGTCTTTTGCCTTATGTGTTTACATTGATTGCAAAAAAATCAGCAGGCTTCAGCAGCAAAGACAATCAGAATCCACGGGCATTTTTAGAAAAGTCTTCAGGCTTGGCCAGTCGCGCCAATGCTGCCCAGCAGAATAGCTTTGAAAGTTTGCCACTCTTTATTGCTGCGATCTTGATGGCAGAGTACATGGTGATATCACAAGATTTGGTCATGATTTTTGGTGTGGCTTATCTGGTTTTTCGTGTGTTGTACGGAATCTGCTATCTGGCCAACTGGGCGACTTTACGCTCTATCGTATGGTTGCTCTCGATGTTATGTCCTGTGACCTTATTGCTGCTGATCATCAAGTTGGTTTAAGTCATCAGGTCTGCGGACATATTTACAGTTCGATATTTTAAAATCCAAAAAAATCTTTAAAAACCGTTATAATTGTCGCGGTTTTTTAAAAGATATAACTTGTTAAAGAGTGATGCTATGAGCTACAGCAATATCCCAGCGGGTAAAGATGCGCCAAATGATATCTATGTGATCATCGAAATTCCTGCAAATGCAGCACCAATCAAATACGAAATCGATAAAGATTCTGATGCGTTATTTGTAGACCGTTTCATGGGTACAGCAATGTTCTACCCAGCAAACTACGGTTATGTACCAAACACACTATCGCTTGATGGTGATCCATTAGACGTACTGGTTGTAACGCCTCATCCAGTAGAGCCAGGTTCTGTGATTCGTTGCCGTCCTGTCGGTAAATTGAACATGGAAGATGACGGTGGTGTTGATGCGAAACTGGTTGCAGTTCCACATGACAAACTGACTCCAATCTACAAAGATGTTCAGGAATATACTGATCTTCCTCCATTGTTGATTAGCCAGATCGAACATTTCTTCCAGCACTACAAAGATTTAGAGCCAGGAAAATGGGTCAAGCTCAGTGGTTGGGAAAGTGCTGATGTTGCGAAACAAGAAGTACTGGATTCAATTGCAGCTTATGCAGAAGCAAACAAATAATTGCTTTCTGTGGTCTAGGCTTTAAAATTTTAAAGCCTGAAATAAAAAAACCTGCACAATGTGCAGGTTTTTTTATGGCTTGAAATTCGTGTGAATTAGAATAATTTTACAGGAATGTCTAACCAGATACGCCATTCATTAGTGTCACCAATGTAGTTAGATTGATAATCATCACTTGCACGGTAGTAAGAATGACGAAGACGTAAGCTTGCATCTTTCGCAAAACCAGACTGAACAGTATATTTCACTTGGTTAAAGAATTCGCGCTCATGCTCATTATCACTGATCATAGTACCTGCATTGTTAGTAGCTTTAATATCCCAACCATAAACAAAAGCAGATGTCCAAGATAATCCAGGAACATTTACAGCACCAAAGTCAAATGTATATTGAAGTTGCGCTGATTTTTCGTCATTACCAATGAAGTCAGACAGGTATGAATTCGGCATGTAAATCGATTGTTTGCCATCACCTACGCCTGTACCCAAACCATAATCATAGCCAGTGTTACCAAAGTTTTGCTGGTAAGCAAGCATGACATTATGTGGACCATGATTATAAGTTGTAGATAAAGCTAAAATAGTATTATCGAATGAATCGTCTGGTGAGCCGATTTGAGAATAAAGATATGGATTTGCTTCTTTATCCCATTTTGTATGGTAACCACTGAAATCATGAGTTAATGTGCTTTTATCTGCCAATGCATAGCTATAGTTGGCATTAACATAGTGGCGGTCTAAGCGGTCTTTAATGTCTGTACCATAATAAGAAGCATTAACTGCATCACTGAACTTATATTTCGCGCCCCAAACCACTGCACGATCCAGCTTTGCACCATCGGAATTGATTTGATTAGAAAGCTGGTTTTCTGTGAATTTACCAGCAATCAGGTTAAGATTTTCAATTTCATTACTTTGAACCAATACGCCAGTATAGTATTCAGGCACTAAACGCGCAGTATTGCTTGCAAGTACAGGTAGGTCTAAAACCTGAGTACCATAAGTAGCAGTCGTATTTGATACACGAGCTTTCACATATGCACCGCCACGAGCCCAGTGGTCATAAGCATCTTTAGTACCATCAGCATTATTTTGAGGGTGGACTGGGATCATATCATTGCCAGTATGACCATTTTCACCCAATTTAAATGAAGCATCACCAATAATACCAGCACCAAAGCCTACAGTACCTTGAGTAAAGCCAGAGTCTAGTTTAACAATCGCAGTTTGGGCAAATGAGCTCGTATCTGGTACGTTATTTTTCTTGTCACGGTGCAAATAGCCGGTACGGAAAAGTACAGAACCTTCTGTATCTTCTACAAAACCTTTCGATTCACTTTGCTCGCTAGCGAAAGCAGTAGAAACCAAAGCAGCCTGAATCAAAACTGCTAATGTTAATTTTTTTGAATTTTGCATTGGGAAGAGAGCCTTATACAAATTGATCGGAATTTTTTAGGAATTGTATAAGAAATGCTGAAAAAATGTCATTTTTTATTAGATATATTCCACTAAAGTTTAGATTTTTTTAACTCAAATTAAACAATAGCAAGGATTTGCGGTGATTAATTTTTAACCTGTCGGTAAAAAGTGAGTAAAAACATAATTTTATTGGAAGGTATAAATGATATTTCTGAAGTGATGAAATGAATGTGATGAGCTTGTTTATTTTGGAAAGTCCAAAAAAAAGTGATCAAAAATTACGCACTATTTTTTAGCACAAATTTTATTCATTACAAAAATGGAATCAAAATGGGGCAAATTGTAAATGATTATGTATAAGTATTAAAAAAGTGATGAAATAGCCTTAAATACATTTATTTAAAAGAAAGCCTAGATAATTCAGTTTTTCATAATTTAAATTTTAATTTAAAAACAATAACTTAAGTTTTATTTGTCTTTTTAGATTTATTATTTTGGTTCCTTTTATCCAGATTGGCATAGCTCTTGCAAATTTTGAGCTTGAGTTTAATCAATGATCATAAAAACGTCTCAGACGATCTGGGGGGAGCCACACAATGAAATTAACATTAAAAGTATTATCTCTTGCTTTATTGGGCGCTGTATCTTCTTTTACTTTTGCTGAAGAACCTGTTGCTGAACATACGGTATCTGGAAATATCAGCGTACTTTCGAGCTATAACTTGCGTGGTATTACTAACATTCCTGAAAATAGCGGCGCTACCTTACAAGGTGGACTTGATTATAACCATGCGTCTGGCTTCTATGCAGGTTGGTGGGGATCTACGCTAGATTACCCTTTGTCTGAAGAAGGACGTGATGCTTTCGAAAATAACTTCTATGCTGGCTATAGCCATGCAGTCAATGATGACTTAGGTTTAACGATCGGTACGACCTACTATTATTATTATGAATCTGATGTCAATTCTGATGGATTTGAGCTGTTACTGGGTATGAGCTATAAAGATTTGGGCGTTACAGCACAAACTCTTCTTGAAGATACTACTTGGGGCAATGCAGGTGATACCTATTTAAAAGCTACTTATAGCTATGCTTTACCACAAGATTTCAGCTTGGATACAGCTTTAGGCTTATACGCTTATGAAAAATCAGGTGACTTTATTGAAGGAACTACAGAAAGTTTTGGTTTCCGTCATTTTGACATCGGTTTAAGCAAGCCACTTGGTGACACAGGTGTAACTGCAAGCATGAATTATATCTTGGGTGGTTATGATCGTTTTGATGAAAAACAAAAGAATAAAGTCGTATTTGGACTGGGTTATAGCTTCTAATCCTCTTTAGATAAAAAGGCGACCTTAGGTCGCCTTTTTTTAATGATCTAAATCTGCTGCTGCCCGCGATAAGACAGGGCCTCCGAAAGATGCTGACTTTGAATATCTGGACTTTGATTTAAATCGGCAATGGTGCGTGCAACACGCAAGACCCGATGATAGCCGCGCGCTGATAAATTCAGTTTTTGCTGAGCCATTTCAAGCATATTCTGAGCAGACTGATCTAATGCGGCATATTGCTCTAACTGCTTTGGACTCAAACTCATATTCAAGGTATTTTGCCGTTGCATCTGAATTTCATAGGCTGCAATGACGCGTTGTCTAACCGTTTCTGAGTTTTCTGTAGGTCGATTGTCCTGTAATTCATGCGCTTGTAATGGCGGTACATCAATATGCAAATCAATCCGATCCAGCAACGGGCCTGAAATCCGGTTCTGATAGCGTTTAATACTTTCGGGTGAACATTGGCAGCGGATATCTTGATTGAATGCATACCCACATGGACATGGATTCATGGCAGCCACCAACTGGAAATTAGCCGGAAAGGTAATTTGGCGTGATGCCCGGGAAATGACGATTTCCTTGGCTTCCAAAGGCTGACGTAGAACCTCCAGCACTTTGCGGTCGAATTCAGGCAGTTCGTCCAGAAATAAAACCCCTAAATGTGCCAGGGTAATTTCTCCTGGCTTGGGGTGTGAGCCGCCACCGACCAATGCCACCGCAGAAGCAGTATGGTGTGGTGCTCGAAACGGCCGTTGTCCAAAAGGGTGATTGGCATTCGCCACCGAATAAATACTGGCCACTTCCAGATTTTCCTGCGTCTTTAAGGGCGGCAAAATACTGGCCAATCGAGAAGCCAGCAAGGTCTTGCCTGTTCCGGGTGGGCCTCGAAACAGCAGGGAATGACCACCTGCCGCAGCAATTTCCAAGCCACGCCGTGGTCGTAATTGTCCTTTTACATCCGCCAGATCAAACTTATAAAAATGGTCTGTATTGAGTGGACTGGCTTCTATTTGCGGTAAGCGCTGCGCTTGGGAAAGATGTTCACACACTTCTTTTAAATGATTGGCTGCAAAGACTTTAAAGTCTGGGAGCTGACAGGCTTCCTGTGCATTGGGGCCAGGCAAAATCAGTTGATGCTGGTCACTTTGACAGGCAATGGCAATACTTAAGGTGCCGCTGACAGGACGTAATTGACCATCGAGGGCCAATTCTCCAATAAATTCAAGATGCTCGGTGCAATTTTCAGGCAGCTGCCCAGAGGCCACTAAAATACCTAAAGCAATCGGTAAGTCCAGACGTGAGCCATCTTTTGGCAGATCTGCAGGGGCCAGATTAATGGTCAGACGTTTGGTTGGAAATTGAAAGCCGCTATTCAAAATGGCAGAACGGACCCGGTCTTTACTTTCACGTACCGCCGCTTCGGGAAGCCCCACTATAGTGAGCGAAGGCATACCCGAACTGACATGAACTTCGACTTCAATTAAAGGCGCATGCAGGCCCAGCAAGCCTCGTGTATAAATTTTGGCAAAAGACATTATTATTGTTCCAATTTGGTGCGTTATTTTTATAGTTCTGGTGTCTTTTATGCACTGTAGTTGTGCTTATTTTTTGTTCGAAATTCTCTCTTCTAATGCTTCCACCTGTTTGAGCAAATCATTCAGGCGATGATTGGCATTATTTAGGGCAGTACGCTGACGTTCTATTTCTTCTTTAGACACCAAATCCATTTTCGCCACAGCTTCATTTAACAAGGCACGGATATTATGTTCCAAATCTTTCTTAGGTTGTTCGACTTGCTGCAAAATTGCTTGTAATAAAGTTTCAATCATTGTCTGATCCATCGCCGTAGAAAGGAACCGACAGTTTAGCATTGCTAAAATGCAGACTATAGTATTTCAGACAAAATATAGACTTATTCGATTAAAGATATTGTAAAAATCCACATAAAAAATGTCTATTTTTTGAAGATTCAAAGCCTTTATCCGTATAAAATAAGGTATAAATAAACCACATGCCGGGCTTTCTAATTTCCCCCGACCTTAGGAATCTTGGCATGAAATTTGAACGTAAAACCTTACTGGTGAAATAAGCCGAAGGAAAACAAACATGAAGCTCGTAACTGCAATTGTAAAACCTTTTAAATTAGACGATGTTCGCGAAGCATTGTCTGAAATTGGTGTTCAAGGCATCACTGTAACTGAAGTGAAAGGCTTTGGTCGTCAAAAAGGCCACACTGAACTCTATCGTGGTGCTGAATACGTTGTAGATTTCTTGCCGAAAGTCAAAATTGAAATCGCGATTAGCGATGAAATGGTAGACGCGGTGATTGAATCTATTACTCGTGTGGCGAGCACTGGAAAAATCGGTGACGGAAAAATTTTCGTGACCAACTTAGAACAAGTCATCCGTATTCGTACAGGTGAAACAGGTACAGACGCTGTCTAACTTGGCACGAAGTTTGCTGAGTACCTAATAACTCACAAAAACTTGGTTGGGGGATACGAATGAAAAAAATGCTACTCGCGTTCGGCATGGCCGGCGCTCTTTTTGGTGGTTCTGTTGCATGGGCTGAAGAAGCTGCAATAGCAACAGCACCGACAGAAGAAATTGTGCTTGTTGAAGAAGCAGGCGATACAACAAATACAACAACAGACACGATAGCAGCAATTGCTGAAGCAGCGCCAGTTGAAGCTGCAGCGCCTGCAGAAGAAGAACCAACGCTAGATACCGGCGATACCGCCTGGGTTTTAACCTCTACCGCTCTAGTTTTACTCATGACCATTCCTGGCTTGGCGCTATTTTATGGCGGTATGGTCCGCAAGAAAAACGTTCTGGCGACGATGGCACATAGCTTTATTGCTGCGGCGGTGGTCAGTATTGCTTGGGTGATTATTGGTTATACCCTAGCTTTCGGTGAAGGCAATGCCTTTATAGGTGGCCTGGATAAATTCATGCTGGCCGGTATTACCACAGAGGCGCTTTCAGGCACGATTCCTGAAATCCTGTTTGTGATTTTCCAAATGACTTTTGCCATCATTACGGTTGCCATCATCAGCGGTTCGATTGCAGAGCGTATGAAATTTGGTGCTTTCGTTGCTTTTATCGCACTTTGGGTGGTGATTGTTTATGCACCAATTACCCACTGGGTATGGGGTGGTGGCTGGTTAGGTAACGACGGCGCGCTTGATTTTGCCGGTGGTACGGTTGTACATATCAACTCGGGTGTTGCCGGTCTGGTAGCGGCATATATGCTGGGCAAACGTATGGGTTTGGGTCGTGAATCTATGGCACCGCATAACCTGACGCTTACAGTAGTTGGTGCATCTTTGCTCTGGGTAGGCTGGTTCGGTTTCAACGGTGGTTCTGCATTAGGTGCCAACGGTTCTGCAGGCTATGCCTTGATCGTGACTCAAGTCGCAGCAGCGGCAGCAGCCATCTCCTGGTTAATCACTGAAAAACTGGCACGTGGTAAAGCTTCTGTACTGGGCGGCGTATCGGGTGCAGTTGCTGGTCTGGTGGTCATTACTCCAGCTGCAGGTTTTGTGACTGTAGGCGGTGCATTGGCGATGGGTCTGATCGGTGGTGTGGTGTGTTTCTGGGGGATTACTGCACTGAAACGTGCATTGAAAGCCGATGACTCTTTAGATGCTTTTGGTTTGCATGGTGTAGGTGGTATTGTCGGCGCGATTTTAACCGCGTTCTTTGCCAGCGAATTCATCATGGGGGACAATGCTCCTGCAAATGTCATGCATCAGCTTTGGGTGCAAGTGGAAGGTGTACTGGCGACAATTGCTTACTCTGCGATCATGACCTTCATTATCCTGAAAGTCATCGACTTGATCATTGGAATCCGTGTAGCATCTGATGATGAGCGTATGGGTCTGGATTTAAGCCAACATGGCGAACGTGTCGAATAATAATAAATCCACCATAATCAATATATAGTGTAAAACAGCCCGAATGGGCTGTTTTTTTTCTATATGTTGCGTAAAACTCTACAAAGTTTGTAATTTTTGCTACACTCGGAATCCATCTGGATTTGTTCAATTAAACCGCTATGCATTGCCCATTTTGCAATACTGCAGACAGTAAAGTGATTGATTCACGCCTGGCAGCTGAAGGCTGTCAGATTCGTCGTCGCCGTGAATGTGTCAGTTGTAATGAACGCTTCACTACCTTTGAAAGCTATGAAGTGGTGATGCCGCGCGTCATCAAGTCGGATGGCAAAAATGAACCTTTCGATGAAGCCAAATTACGCCGTTCCCTGATGCATGCCTTGCAAAAACGCCCGGTGACCCAGGAGCAGATTGAAACAGTGCTGAGCGATATTCAGCTACAGATTCGCCGTCTGGGTGAGCGTGATGTGAAATCACGTACCATCGGTGAAATCGTGATGCAGTCTTTATTTGCTCTGGATCATGTTGCCTATGTGCGTTTTGCTTCGGTCTATCAGGATTTTCAGGATGTCGAAGCTTTTCGTCATCAGATTGAACAGATGCAACAACGAGAATTACAAGAATAAGCATGGCTGAACTGAATCAAGATCAAATCTGGATGCGCCGGGCCATTGAATTGGCACGTCAGGGGCAATATTCCACCAAACCGAATCCGAATGTCGGCTGTGTCATTGTTAAAGATGGCATCGTGATTGGTGAAGGCTTTCATCCCCAAGCCGGCCAGCCACATGCTGAAGTCTTTGCGCTGCGTCAGGCCGGTGAACAGGCACGTGGTGCAACCGCTTATGTGACTTTAGAACCTTGTGCGCATTATGGCCGGACACCGCCTTGTGCCAAAGGTCTGGTGGAAGCAGGTGTGGCTAAAGTTGTCGTGGCCTGTCCTGATCCCAATCCGCTAGTGGCCGGAAAGGGCGTACAGATCCTGAAAGATGCGGGCATTGAGGTAGACGTTGGCATCTGTGAAGATGAAGCGCATGAGCTGAATCAAGGCTTCCTGAAAGCCATGGCGACCGGTATGCCTTATGTGCGTTTAAAAATTGCCTCAAGCCTGGATGGCCGTACCGCGATGGCATCAGGTGAATCGAAATGGATTACCGGTGTAGCAGCACGTCAGGATGTACAGCATTGGCGTGCGATTTCAGGCGCGGTGATTACCGGAATTGAAACGGTCCTTGCTGATGACTGTCAGCTGAATGTACGTCAACTGGATGCTGTTGAAGATATCAAGACCGTGGTGCAACCGAAACGGATTGTTCTGGATCGTCAGGGACGTCTGCCACTGAGTGCAAAGATTTTAGCGCAACCTGAAACAGTGATGGTCATGGGGCCATTTCGTCAAGAGCTTGCAGACCTGGGTGTGCTACACTTGCCGGTACAGCCTTTAGCAGAATTATTAAAGCAACTGGTTCAGCAGCATCAGATTTATGATGTCTTGGTGGAAGCAGGGGCGACCTTATCTACGGCATTTTTACAACAAAAATTGGTTGATGAACTGATCAGTTACGTTGCACCGACCCTATTGGGTCAGTCTGCGCGTACCATGTTTAATGCAGAATTTAGCCATATGGCCGAACAACTCCGATTTAAGCTGCGCGATGTAACTCGCTTAGGTGATGACGTGCGCTTCAGGCTAATTCCTTTTCAAGAGACACTATGAGTTCAGAGTCTACGGTTTATCATAAACGTCGCCATGCGGCACGTACCACCGATGAATATCTTTTCCATCAGCTGGTTCCTTATCTAGGTAACAAACGCCGTTTACTGCATTTAATTCTGGAAGCGTTGGAAAGTACAGGAACCCTGAAACGTAGCGATGGTCGTGCGCCGATCTTTGCTGATTTTTTTGCCGGTTCAGGTGTGGTTTCACGTTTGGCCCGTCAGAATGGCTATCGCGTGATTGCCAATGACTGGGAGCCGTATAGCCATGCGCTGAATCATGCAGTACTGGCCTGTACGGAAGCGCCAGCATTTAAAGAGCTGGGTGGTTATCAGAAAGCGATTGATTATCTAAACCGTCTGCCGGAAGTGAAGGGCTGGGTGACGCATAACCTGTGTCCGCGCAATGATGAAATTTATGATCCGGCCCGTGACCGTTTGTTCTTTAAACGTCGTAACGGCATGCGTATTGATGCCATCCGTCAGCAGATTGCCGCCTGGCAGGCCCAAGGTGCAATTGATGATGTGGAAATGTCTGCCTTGCTGGCGCCTTTGCTGTATTCCGCCAGTTTTGTCAGCAATACTTCTGGTGTTTTCAAAAGCTTCCACCATGGCTGGGGCGGGAAAACCCAAACTGCGCTGGAACGGATTGAATCTTTACTGTGGCTAACGCCAAGCCGTTTTTGTGAGTCGGATCAGAAAAAGGGGATGGCCGCAGAAATGTGGTGTGTCGATGCCCAGCATCTGGCCAATCAGATGAGCGGCTTTGAAGTGGATGTGGCTTATCTGGATCCGCCGTATAATCAGCATGCGTATAGCAGTAATTACCATGTTCTGAATGCGCTGACCTTGTGGGATCAGGCCGATTTGCCGACTCCGGATACTAAGGGCTTTAAGAGCGGGATTGACCGGGCATGGCGTAAAGAACGTCCGAGTCAGTACAACTCTTCCAAATATGCACAAGAAGCCTATGAAAACCTGTTGGCGACCATTAATGCGCGTTTCATCCTGACCAGTTATTCAACCGACGGCAATATCAGCGCTACTGATTTATTGCAGGCCAACTTGAAACGTGGTCGGGTGACCTTGCTGACCCAGGACGTGCCACGGTATCGGGTCAGCAAACAGCGTCAGTCTGAACGTGCACGCGTGCTGGAATTTATTGTGATTACCGATACCCACGCCAAGTCAGGTCCACCGATCCGTCAATTACTCAGCCAGCTGCATCATTATGCAGAATTGGGCGGTGTCGATACGACCGGCGTCAGTACCCAGTTGGCACTCTGGTAAAAGAATTGAAAAGGAAATAAAAATGTTTACAGGTATTATCGAAAGCCTCGGCAAAGTCGAAAGTCTGCAAAGCGTTGGTGGTGATGTACGTTTACGCATCCAGACCGATCTGGACATGTCTGATGTACATCTGGGTGATTCTATCGCGACCAATGGTATCTGCCTGACCGTGATCGACTGGGGCGAGAACTGGTATGCGGCTGATGTTTCCCGTGAAAGTCTGAACCGGACCACGCTCGGCACCTGGAAAGCCGGTCAACCTGTCAATGTTGAAAAAGCCATGTTGCCGACTACGCGTTTTGGCGGTCATATTGTGTCAGGTCATGTCGATGCAGTCGGCGAGATCACCCTGGTACGTGAAGATGCACGTTCAATTTATTATGAAGTGACTGCACCTGCTGAAATTGCCAAATATCTCGCAGAAAAAGGCTCGGTCACAGTCGACGGCATCAGTCTAACGATTAATCATTTGCGTGGTAGCGTGATTAGTCTGAACCTGATTCCACATACTGCTGAACGTACCAATATCGGTACCTGGAAAGTCGGTAGCAAGGTCAATCTGGAAGTGGATGTATTGGCACGTTATATCGAGCGTTTATTGCTCGGTGATAAAGCCGCCCAAACCACTGAACAATCAAAAATCAGTATGGATTTTCTGGCTGAAAATGGTTTCTTAAAATAAGAGAAATGTTGATTTACTGAACAGTCTGATTGAAAAATTAGACTGTTTTTTTATTTTTCGGGATAATCAGCAGTTCAACTTGCAAATATTGCCTTGGTGGACGGGTCGAATGCTCGATTTTTTACTTAACTTGGAACAGTCATTGCCGCTATTGCTCGATCAATATGGGGTATGGATTTATGCAATCCTGTTTCTGGTGATTTTTGCAGAAACCGGTTCAGTGTTTTTCTTTTTCCTGCCCGGCGACAGTCTATTGCTGGCTGTGGGAGCTTTATGTGCCAGCAGCGATCTGGTGACCCTGCATTCGATGGGGCTGTTGTTATTCACTGCTTCGGTGCTGGGCTATAGCGTGAATTATTACACCGGAAAAGTTCTTGGCTTAAAATATTTCAATCAACATTCACGCTATTTTAAGCCGGAATATATGGTGAAAACCAACCACTATTTTATGAAACATGGCGGTAAAACTATTTTAATCGCACGTTTTATTCCCTTTGTCCGCTCATTTGGCCCTTTTGCTGCCGGTTCAGCGCATATGAGCTTTGCCACATTCAGCTTTTATAATATTGCGGGTGGCATCCTCTGGATTGGCACTTTATTAAGCATTGGCTATCTGCTCGGAAATGCTGCCTTTATGCTGGCAGATTTTTTTTAAGATGCGACATAGAAGATAAAAAAGCCCGAATTTTCGGGCTTTTTTAATGTGAAAGGATCATTTAAATATTGCGTGGCTGATCAGAAAATTCAGAATTTTTCAGCATATACTCGATTTCTTCTTTGGCTGCCGCACGCATTTTTTCACGAAGTGCATTCACGGTCTGTTCAATCACGGTTTCTGCCTCAAGTTCCAGACGTAAACGCACACTTTCTAATTCGGATAAAATGGACTGGTCCTCAATCTGGATGCGACCTTTGGCAAAATCAAAAGTCGTCTCAGGATTTTTTGCATAACGTGCGACATAGTGCTGCACTTCAGCCTCTAGATGCGTATTTATTTCAGCAAGCACCTGACTCTGTTCGCTAAATTTACGCTGTTCCTCATGACGTAGCTGTTCTTGATAGGCCTGTTCTTCAGCACGTTTCTCGGCCAAGGCTTTTTCAAGCGCGAGCTGTTTGCGAATACGGGCTTCTTCAATTAATTCGGCCTTGCGCTGTGCATAGGCAGCTTCAATCTTGCGTTCAGATTCTTGCTGTAAGCGCTGGTCGCGACTCTGCCATTCTTCCAAAGACGTTTCTGGTTTTAAAATATCGCAGATCCGAGAGAGGTCATCGATAAAGGTCTGACGTACAGCTTCCGGCACATTTAACCAGCGCTGTTTAAAATCGGGACCTACATTTAATGCCACGTGCCTCTCCTTGTGGATGATATCGGTTAAAGCTTATGGGTGTCCGGTTCAATACCTAAACGACGATATTGCTTGAATTTTTCACGACCCAGCTGTTTAGCCGTTTCATGGTTTTCAATGATCTCAATAATGTGACTAAATTTTGTGTAAGGTTCAAGTGCTTCCGGATTAAAATTGAAAATAATCCAGTCGGACTGTTCCGGCAGTGTTGCCGAAATACAGACCGTCGCCTGAGGCTGGTCAATACCATGCGGAATAAAACTCGCGGGATCAAAACTCCACAGGCGTTCATCCAGCTGCTGTTGCAAATCTGTATCGGCACACAATAACCAGATTCGCGCCGGCTGGCGCAGAATCTTACGGCATAAACGACAAGTGCTGTCCACTTGTCGTTCAGGGCTTTTTTCAAATAAATAAAAGCTGACTTTAGCCATTGCTTTGAACGCGACTCGTCAGGAATTGCATCAATAATGGAACTGGACGGCCGGTTGCACCTTTATTGGTACCTGAGTTCCATGCCGTACCTGCAACATCCAGATGTGCCCAGCGATATTCACGGGTAAAACGTTGCAGGAAGCAGGCTGCAGTCACAGAACCAGCTTTTGGACCACCGATATTGCCAATGTCGGCAAATGGTGAATCCAGTTGTTCCTGATAGTCTTCCAGTACCGGCATACGCCATACCCGGTCAAAGGAATGCTGGCCGGCAGCTTCTAGTTCTGCTGCCAGTTTATCATCTGGCGTGAACAGACCCGTTAGTACTGAACCCAAAGCGACCACACAGGCACCGGTTAAGGTCGCAATATCAATCACCAAAGCAGGATTAAAACGTTTTACATAGGTCAAGGTATCACATAGGACCAAACGACCTTCGGCATCGGTATTCAGGATTTCAACCGTCTGACCGCTCATGGTCGTTACGATATCACCAGGACGGGTGGCTTTACCTGAAGGCATGTTTTCTGCTGCAGCGATGGTTCCCACCACATGTAGAGGTAAGCGGGCTTCGCACAATGCACGCATTGTACCGAGTACAGAAGCTGCACCGCACATGTCGTATTTCATCTCGTCCATGCCTGCGCCTGGTTTAAGGGAAATACCGCCGGTATCAAACGTAATGCCTTTACCCACCAAGACTACCGGTGCTTCGCTACGCTCTGACTGATATTCCATGCTGATAATCCGACCAGGACGCTCTGAACCTTTACTTACCGCAAGGAAGGCGCCCATGCCTAAATCTGCCATTTGCTGTTCATCCAGCACTGTGACTTTAAGTAGGTCTGGATATTCAGCCGCCAAAGCCACCGCCTGTTCTGCAAGATATTCAGGGAAACAGATATTGCCCGGACGGTTGCCCAGGTCACGTGCCAGATTTTGTCCGCTTTGCACTGCTTGTACCAGTTGCAACTGTTCGGTAGTTAAGACGCTATGAGTGGCAATCAGGTCGATCTGCTCGAGCACAAATTCATTCTTCTTGGATTTATATTCATCATAACCATAGCTGGCCTGAGTCAGGAAGAGCGCAAACAGATAATGGAATTCTTGTGGAAGTTGTGTCAGATCTACAGAAATCTGTTTGAATTTTTTTTGAGTGACTTGAATAATAGTTTGCGCGATTTTTGCAAGTTTTGCCGGTTGCAGTTCAGCGACCTTGCCTAAACCAATTAGTGCTGCATGGCTGGACTGGCTCACCTGACCAATCAGGCTCAGGCTTTCCGCCAACGCTGCCTTGAATTGAGAGGCTTCAATTAATGTGTCTAAATTATTGATTTGATAGGTTGCGGTTGTATTCTGAAGTTGTTCTGAGTCAACTAAAATCAACAAAGATTGACTTGATCCATTCTCTGGGAATGACGTATTAATTGTAAGTTTCATATTCTGTTTTCACGCCTGTCTAGATGGGTAAATCATTCAGTCATTGAAACATTTATCCGAATAGATTTTCAATGGGCAGGGCGGCCTAGGTTTTATATTTTTGCTATTCGGGTAAACTAGCACTCGTTTTATGGACCTTATTTTGGAAGAATTAATTTGATTATTCGGCGTTATCTGGTCAAGCAAGTTGTCTCGACATCCTTGGTGGTGATTGCCTTATTGACCTTGATCATGATGGGCGGTCGACTGATCAAGTATTTTGGTGTCGCGGCGCAAGGCCGTCTGGATGCAGGCATTTTATTTAGCATTATTGGCTACCGTTTGCCTGAATTCTTGACCCTGATTCTTCCGCTCGGTTTCTTTATTGGACTGATGCTGGTGTTTGGCCGTTTATATGTCGACCATGAAATGGCCGTGATGAATGGCAGTGGCGTCAGTCGGCATCAATTGGCGCGTCTACTGGTGCCGATGACCCTGGTGTTTTTGATTGCTCAGGCCGGATTGATGCTGTGGGCTGCGCCGTGGGGCATTCGCCAGTTTGAAGCCCTGACCACCAGTCAGGCGGTACGTACCGGCTTTGACCTGGTGCGACCGAAAGAATTTATCTCCTCTGGGCCCTATACCATTTATGCCGGTGACCTGTCAGAAGACCGTAAAAATTTAAAAGATATTTTCTTTTATCAGCGTGCGGAAAAAGAAGGCAAACCGGATGTGATGATTCTGGCGCAGGAAGCCACCCGAATTGAAGTACCGAATGATGCTGCCAATGTGGTCGATCTGGTTAATGGACGCCGTTATGAGATCTATCCGGGTACACCGCAATATACTCAAGCTGAATTTGAAAGCTATCGTCTGCGCTTAGAAAGCGATGAAGAAGCGCAATTTGCCAGTACTGAAGTTGAGGCCTTACCGACCTCGCAATTGTGGCAGAACCGTCAGGATCCTGTGGTGGCCAGTGAGTTGGGCTGGCGGGTGTTTGTTCCTTTTGCGATTCTGATTGCCCTGATTCTGGCTGTGGCCTTGTCTGAAGTGAGTCCACGACAGGGTCGATATCTCAAGTTATTTCCTGCCCTCATGATTTTTGCCAGTCTGATTGTGGCCCTGATGGCAGTGAAGACGCGGATCAGTAAAGAAGAAATGGGCATTTGGGCCTATCCATTGATTCTGATTGCCTATGCAATTGCGGGTGCCTTGTTCTCGCGTAAACAGAAATTAGGCCCGAAAATCAAGAAACAGATTCAGCGAGTGAGGTCTTAACAATGTTGGCACGTCGTATAGTTGCAAAACATGTGACCCAAACCACTGCGCTGGCGATGCTGGGTGCAACCGCGGTATTGGCGGGTTTACAGGTATTATTTACTTATCTGGGTGAGCTTGGTTCGCTCAAAGATGGTTATGGTGCCTGGGATGCCTTGAAATATGTGCTTTGGGGCGCACCAAATTATTTATATGAAATCCTGCCGATTTCTGCACTGATTGGTGCAGTTTTAGGTCTTGGTACATTAGCCTCGAATAGTGAGCTGATTGTGATGCGTTCGGTCGGCGTGAGCTTATGGCGTATTGTCGGGTGGGTGATCCGTTCAGCACTGTTGTTGGTGGTGTTGTCATTTGCCCTGAGCGAGTGGGTCATTCCTTATACCAATGAACAGGCCAAAAGCGTAAAAAGTGCCAGTAAAGCCGCTCAGCTCGGTGAAGTTCGTGGTTACTGGACTCGGGAAGGGCAGCGCTTTATTTATATCGATTATGCTAACTCGCAAGGTCAGTTGAAAAATGTGCAGATGCTGGACTTTGACCAGAACTATCGTTTGCGCGGTACCTTGCAGGCAGATCAGGGCCAATTTGTTAAAGATGGTTCCTGGACGCTGGACAACACAGAGCAGTTCGATATTCTCCAAAATGGTAATGCCACACTGGTTAAGCAGCAACAGCAACCTTTAGCGCTAGCATTACAGCCTAAATATGTGCATATGGTGACGATTGATCCTGAAGATTTATCGCCGAGTCAACTGGTCAGTTTCATGAGCTATATGCATGAATACAGCCAGGTGCCTAAAACCTATCAGCTGGCCTTCTGGCAAAAACTCGGCTCGCCTTTTGCCCTGATTGCACTAGTAGTGATCGCCTGTTCATTTATCTTCGGGCCATTACGTCAGCAATCCATGGGTTTTCGTCTGGTGATAGCTTTATTTGCCGGACTGGGTTTCTTCTATCTGCAGGATTTCCTCGGCTATGCCAGCTTGATCTATGCACCGTCTCCGGCCTGGTTCGTGTTTATTCCGATTCTGATCATGTTCGGCATCGGCGGATACTTGCTGCATCGGGCACGTTAAGGTACAGGAAAATATAACAAATCAATCATCATGAGAGGCTTAAACCATATACGGGTCATGGCCTCTTTTTATAAACTTCGCTAAAATAGAGCGATTAATTCGTAGACGAACAGAGTATTTCATTATGACGGATGCAACTGCTGGCAAAATCCCTCACATTTTGGTGATTATGGATGGTGTGGGTCATCGCGAAGCGGTCGAAGACAATGCGTTTTTAGCAGCTAAACGACCAAATTTAACTGCGATACAGGACAAGCATCCGCATGGTTTGATCTCGGGTTCAGGTGAAGATGTCGGCCTGCCAGATGGCCAGATGGGTAACTCGGAAGTCGGACATATGAACCTCGGCGCAGGTCGTGTGCTGTATCAGGACTTTACCCGGATTACCAAAGACATTCGTACGGGCGACTTCTTTGAACATGAAGTTCTGGTCGATGCAGTTGAGAAAGCCAAAGCTGCAGGTGGGGCAGTACATTTGCTTGGCCTTTTGTCTGAAGGTGGTGTGCACTCCCATGAAGATCATATTGTGGCGATGGCAGAGCTAGCGCTAAAACGCGGTGCGCAAGTCTATTTACATGCATTCTTAGATGGTCGTGATACGCCGCCTAAAAGCGCACAACCTTCTTTAGAAAAACTCGATGCCTTATTCGCTCAATATCCAGGTCAAGGTCGTATTGCCACCATGATCGGCCGTTATTTTGCCATGGATCGTGACAACCGTTGGGATCGTGTTGAACAGGCCTATCGGTTGTTGACTGAAGGTGAAGCGGTTCGTACAGCTGCCAGCGCAGTTGAAGGTTTGGAACAGGCTTACGCAGCCGATGAGTCGGATGAGTTTGTTAAAGCGACCCGTATTGGCGATCTGGTGAAAATTCAGGATGGCGACAGCGTCGTATTCATGAACTTCCGTGCCGATCGTGCCCGTGAATTGACTCGCGCATTTGTAGAAAAAGACTTTGCAGGTTTTGAACGTAAAGTCGTGCCGAATTTGGCGAAGTTTGTCATGCTGACGCGTTATCAAGCCACGATTGATGCACCTGTAGCGTATATGCCTGAAGCGTTGAAAAACTCGATTGGTGAATACTTATCTGATTTGGGTAAAACACAGCTGCGCATTGCGGAAACAGAAAAGTATGCGCATGTGACTTTCTTCTTCAGCGGCGGCCGTGAAGATGAATACCCAGGTGAAAAACGTATCCTGATTCCATCGCCAAACGTAGCCACTTATGACCTTAAACCGGAAATGAGTGCTTATGAAGTGACTGATGAGCTGGTGGCTGCGATCAATTCAGGTGAATTTGACCTGCTGGTGGTGAACTTTGCCAATGGTGATATGGTCGGTCATACGGGTGTATTCGATGCTGCGGTGAAAGCTGTTGAAGCGGTTGATACCTGTTTGGGCCGGGTTTATGAAGCGGTAATGGCGCAAAAAGGTCATATGATTGTGACTGCCGATCATGGTAACGTAGAGCAGATGCAGGACTATCACAGTGGTCAGGTACATACTCAGCATACCACTGAATTGGTTCCGTTTATTTATGTCGGCCCAACTCAGGCCACGATCGCAGAAGGCGGTGTATTGGCAGATGTCGCACCGACTTTATTAAGTCTGATGCAAGTTCCGGTACCTGCTGAAATGCAAGGTCGTAACCTGATTCAGCTTGATGCATAATTTTCGATAAAATTCTAAAAAGGTCAAAGAATGGCAAGAACACGCTGGAAGTCTGTTGTAATACCATGCTTACTGATGTGTTTGAGTCATTCAGCTTGGGGTGCGGGTTCAAATGAGCCGGCATTCGATGATATGGAAATGGATGGGCAGGTCTATTCCGAAATTCCTGTGGCATCCATTCAAGAATTCGTACAAATTTATGGCATCGTAAAAGATAATTATATTCAAGATAAAAATGACGATGCCTTGTTTCAACAGGCCATTCAGGGTCTGGTCAGTGGCTTAGATCGCTATTCCCGTTATTTGTCGCCTGAAGATTATAAGCAACTGCGTGAATATACCGAAGGTGATCTGGCCAGCATTGATTTTGATCTGCAATTTGACCCGCGGTTGAAGCAATGGGTAGTTCAGGGACTGAGTTCCGATGCTGATTCAGCCAAGCAGGGACTTCGAAATGGCGTCACGGTTTATAAAATTGACGATCAGGTCTTAAGTAGCCTGAATCAGGAACAAGTCCGGCAGTTATTGAGTGGAGCAGTTGGCTCTACGCTCATGATCCAGCTTTCCCCGCAAAGTCCGGCCGTTCGTCTGGTCCGCAATACCAAGCTGGATACCGAAATTAAATCGAGCTTGCACAATAACCAGGTGCTGGTTTTACAGGTCAAGGTTTTTCAGCAAGATACTGCCAATGAAATCAAACGTCTGATTGAAAGTTATTCGGATAAACGCTTAAAAGCCGTATTATTTGATCTGCGCAATAACCCGGGAGGCTTATTGTCTGCAGCAGTAGAATCTGCCGATTTATTTTTGAATCAGGGTGTGATTGTCTCGACTAAAAGTCGTGCTGAAGGCAATCAGCAATTTCAGGCCTTACCGAGTTTTGAGTTCCAGAATCTGAAAGTTGGGGTGCTGATTAACAACCGCTCGGCTTCTGCAGCAGAAGTGTTTACTGCAGCCCTGAAAGAACATAACCGTGCTTGGGTCGTAGGCGAAAAAAGCTATGGCAAAGGCGTAGTACAGAAACTCTTTCCTTTAAGCAATGGTTCAGCCTTACAGATGACCGTATCGCAATACTTTAGCCCGAGTGGCCAGATGATTGAAGGGCGGGGCGTGCAGCCGCATTTCAACTATCCGTTTAAGCAGGAAATGCGTGAGGAGAGCTATCTGGAACATGTCACAGACTTGCTGCTCCTGCAAAAATAATTATTCGTCTTCTTCGGTATCCAGGCCGAACTTTTTCAAGCGATAGCGCAGGGAACGGAACGACATGCCGAGTTTTTTTGCGGCCAGTGTCCGGTTCCAATGGGTCAGATTCAGCGCATTCAGTAAAATTTCTTTTTCGACCTTTTCCAAATACAGCTCTAGACCCTCTTCAGGCAACTTTTTAGGTGCAATCAGGGTTTCGGTGGCAATGATCTCGCTCGTGAGCGTATTCATCTCCTGAGGGCTGTTTAGCGCCTGACGTAGCGGTGCGCTCTGCAAATGCTGAAGATCAATCCGCTCTTCATCACTTAAAGTAATCGCGCGTTCCATAATATTACGTAATTCACGCACATTACCTGAGTAATATTGTCCCAATAAGAACTCTTTGCTGCGTTCGGTCAGTTTTTTATTGGGAATGCCCCATTCCTGGCAAATCTTCTGAATAAAGTGTTCAGCCAATAACAGAATATCCTGGCCTCGTTCACGTAATGGCGGTAAAGTCAGATCCATTACATGAATACGGAAATATAAATCCTGACGGAATTTGCCTTGTTGCACCAAGGCTTCCAGATCCTGATGCGTGGCACTGATCACACGGAAATCCACATCAATTTCGGTATCCGAACCGAGTGGACGAATACGTTTTTCCTGTACGGCACGTAACAATTTGACCTGCATAGAAAGCGGTAATTCTGCAATTTCATCCAGAAACAGACTGCCACCATGGGCAGATTGAATCAGTCCCTGTTTGTCCTGAGCAGCGCCGGTAAAGCTGCCTTTCTTATGCCCAAACAGTTCGCTTTCCATCAACTCAGTCGGAATGGCACCACAGTTAATCGCAATAAAAGGACCTTCATTGCGGTTACTCAGGCGATGGACCAGATTGGCCACGACTTCCTTACCTGTGCCTGATTCACCAGTGATAAAAACCGGGGCTTGGGATCGGGCAATTTTTTGTAAGGTAATACGTAGTTGCTGGATCGGCAGGGATTGTCCAATCAGCATTTTATGTTCAAGCGCTTCATTTGGATTATTATGCGAATAATCCACCGGTTTATTCAGGGCTTTTTGTAAGAGTTGTTCCAGATGTTTCTGATTGATCGGTTTGCTGACAAAATCAAAGGCCCCGGCTTTGAGCGCAGCAATAGCGATTTCCATGTTGCCATAGGCGGTCAGAACTGCGACCGGAAGTGCCGGATAGAGGCTGCCAATCCAGTCCAGTAACTCCAAACCATTGCCATCGGGCAGGTTTAGGTCAGTCAGACAGGCATCATATTGATGATTGGCAAGGCATTTTTTAGCATCTTCCAAACGGTGGGCAATGTGCGTACGAATTCCCATGCGCAGCAATGACATTTGCATGAGGGTACACAAATCTTCCTCATCATCCACCAAAAGCACCAGTGGTTGTTGTTCCCCATTCATCTTCCTTGACCCCTTTAAAGCGTAATACGTTGACAGCTGATGCGAAAGCATGCGCCCTGTTCTTGTTGTATATAGTTTAATTGTGCCTGATTTGCTTCGCAAAAACTATGTGATAAATACAATCCTAATCCGGTACCACTAATCGATGTGCTAAAAAAGGGTTTGAACAATAGAGCTTGATCATGTACGGCTACGCCAGAGCCAAAATCCCGTACATCAATCCAGACCCGATGTTCATAGGGATGCACATTCAGCTGAATATAGGCTGCATCTGCTGAATTGTGACGAATGGCATTACGAATCAGATTAATGAGGATTTGCCGGAATTGTGCTTCATCAAACTGAATTACCAAAGGGATATCAATATTAAATTGAATCTGATCATGAATATCGGCCAGATCTTCTTGGATAAATAACGGGATAAAATCATTGAGATGAATCGGTATAGGATGGGTTTCTTTATTTTTGACCATATTCAGCGTGTCCTGAATAATCCGGTCAATCCGGGTCGCCTGTCGGCCAATCATCTGCTGGAGTAGCTGTTGCTGTTCAGTTTCCGAGTCCAGATATAAATCATTGGCTTGCACAATGGCAGCTAGGGGGTTGCGAATTTCATGGGCAATACTGGCCGAGAGTTGACCCAGTGCAGCAAGTTTAAGTTGCTGCACCTGCTGATTCAGTTTTTTGGCATCCTGTAACACCAGTAGCATTAGAGTCTGATGCGGCACAATCAGCTTTTGTACTTGCACATGAATATTATAGCGACTTTGTTGGGATTCAAACTGAAAGCGCTCACCATTTTCTAGCGTTTCAAAATGGACCAGTTCAAATAAATCTGGCTGTGATTGAGATAAAGTAAATTTCTCATGGCCGTATTTGGACTCAATTCCAAGAAGATTACAGGCGGCAGGATTACTGAGTACCACATGATAGTTTTCATCCAGAACCAGATAACCGGTTTCAATCTGTTCCAGAATATAGCGGTTAATATTCTGTAAGCGATGCAGTTCCAGCGATTGAGAAAAATTCAAATTTTCCAGAATCTGAAAACGGCGCACGGCAATTTGTCCAGTGCCATAAACCACAAAAAACAAAAAGGCCAGCAGGGCGCTATTACTGATATTGCTGAGTGAAGAAAACGCAAAAATACTGCCGATAAAATGCTGATAAATAACGCTGATGACCGCAATAAGGGTGACAACTAAGGCCTTTTTTGCATCTAATAATAAAGATGCAGAAAAGATGGTAATCACAAACAGCAGCCCGATTTGCAGATTAGGACCATCACTGGCCAAAGTCAGCAAACTTAGAACGCAGACATCGCTAAAGAAAATCATGATCAGCTGCGGCTGGATCAGTCGTCTGATCCATTTCAGCGCAAACAGCTGTACGGTATTGATCGCAACCCCGATTCCTAGCGCATAATAATACAGCTGCGGATATTGATAATCGGTGGTGAGTTCGGGGTAGGTCAGCAGAAAAATCAGCAGTAGGCCGGTGCTGATCAGCAAGCGATAAGCGCTATACCAGATACCGAGATGATATTGATTGAGCGCAGAATAACTGGATTTTTGTGCCATATGCACCGGAACTCGTTAAAAGCTAAGGTTTAATGAGTCCATAGCGCATGGCCAGATGAGTCAGTTTGACATCGCTATCGATATTCAGTTTTTCAAAAATACGGTAACGATAAGTATTCACGGTTTTAACACTCACAAAGAGCTTGTCGGCAATTTCCTGGGCGCTGATACAATTCACCACCATCATCGCAACTTGCATTTCACGTTCTGACAATGCATCAAAAGGGGATTGTTGTGTATCAGAAAGGTAAGAGCTGGCTAACTGTTCCGCAATGTCGGCACTAAAATATTTACCGCCTTGCATGACTTTGTTAATCGCACGGACCATTTCCGAAATCGGGGCCCCTTTGGTGATATAACCTTTGGCACCGGCTTTCAATAACAGGGACGGATAAGGCTCTTCTGCTAAACCGCTAACCGCCAAAACTTTGGTTTCCGGCGCACTCTGAAGTAGACGGCGCGTGGTTTCTACGCCACCAATGCCCGGCATATTCACATCTAACAAAACTACATCAGGATGATGTTGACGAACTAGAGAGATCGCTTCTTCACCAGATTCAGCTTGTCCAATTACCTGAACCTCCGCATGGTCTTCTAGCATTCTGCAAATTCCAGTACGAACTAATTCATGGTCGTCCACAACTAAAACTGTGATCACCTACGCTCTCCCTCTGTTAAAAAAATCATTTTTTTGTTACATAAAGCAAAATAAGCTTGCAATGAAAGTACAAAATTAGCAATCCTATTCGCAAGATTAAATCTGAAACTTATCACACAGTGTCAAGAACAAAAAATGTTCGGCATTGTGTTTAAATGTAAGGCATATTAGAGGTAATACGCAAATCAATCTTACCTCTGTTAGTTGAGTGAAGGAATAGTGAAGAAAATAAACAAGTCTTTAAGGCATCTACTCGGCCTGTCCGTGTTAATCAGCATGAGCACGACAAGTTTTGCTGAAATCATTATGAATTCTGGCACGGCAGAGGGCGGTTCCAGCATTAGTTGGTCTTCTGAAGAAGTTAACCAGTTAATGAGCGATGATTTTAATGCATCTGCCAATGAGCCTTCGCCACCCGGGTCTGCCACAGTGACTACCACTTTGCGTCAGGCCGGCACAGCAGCGCCAACAGCAGCCAAACCTGCTTATACTGCGCCGCAGATTATTGATACCAATCATTTTAGTAATCAACCTTCTGTCAATGCACGGGCTGCACTGGTCATGGATGCACAAACCGGTGAAGTGCTGTTTAGCAAAAATACCAATACTGCCTATCCGATTGCATCGATTACTAAGCTGATGACAGCGGTGGTGATTTCTGATGCACGTCTAAACATGTCGGAAAAAATCACCCTGCAACAGGCTGATTTTTCCTGTTCAGGTTGTAAAAGCTCAAGCTCGACTTTAAGAGCAGGAGACAGCATGAACCGTGCTGAAGCTTTATTATTTGCTCTGATGAAGTCCGAGAACCCGGCTGCTGCTGCTTTGGCACGCACTTATCCGGGTGGTCGATCAGCATTTATTGCCAAAATGAATGCCAAAGCCAAAGAGCTGGGTATGAATTCTACCCGCTTTATGGAGTCGACAGGTTTGCATCCGGGCAACGTGGCATCAGCTCGTGACTTAGGGATTTTGGTGAATACTGCCTCTCAATACGGCCTGATTCGTCAGTTCTCGACCACGCCAAGCTATGACTTTAACTTGGGTTATCGTGTATTGAAATCTAATAATACCAATGCCTTGGTACGTAATGGCGGCTGGAATATCAATATTTCTAAAACCGGTTTTATTAATGAAGCAGGGCGCTGTGTGGTGATGCACACGACTCTGAATAACCGTCCGGTGGCGGTGGTACTTTTAGGCGCAAACAGCTCACAGGCGCGTACCAATGATGCGACCCGTTTAATGAGTTGGGTCAGCCAGCAACCTAAACGAATCTAATTGATTGGTTCATAAAAAACCCTGCAAGTGCAGGGTTTTTTTAATTCTGGCCGAAATTACATATTCGACAGAATAGAGTCTTTAACTTGAGTCATGGTCGCATCAATCGACAGCATCACGGCATCAGCACATTGCTTGATAGCAGTGTCTGGATCTTTCAGACCGTTACCCGTTACGGTACATACGATCACTGAACCTTCAGCAATTTTACCCGCTTTAATGTCACGGATCGCGCCGCCGACAGACGCAGCAGACGCAGGCTCTACGAATACACCTTCATACATAGAAAGCAGACGTTGAGCTTCAAGAATCTCCGCATCAGTCAGTTCATCAAACCAGCCGTTTGAATCACGAACAACCGCTTTAGCATGATTGAAGCTTTGCGGATTGCCGATACGAATCGCAGTTGCAACAGTTTCCGGGTTTTCTACTGGACCGCCACGAAGGAACGGTGCAGCACCAGAGGCTTGGTAACCTGCCATGATTGGCAAGCCAGCCGGTTTAGGACCAGTGAAAGCATCAGTTTCAGCATCGTAAACGACTTGCTCAAATTCTTCTTTCGACTGGTTAGCCACCGCTTCGGTATAACCCATCCAGTGTGCAGTGATGTTACCCGCGTTACCTACAGGCAGGCAGTGATAATCCGGTGCACGACCTAAAGCTTCAACAATTTCATAAGCAATGGTTTTTTGACCTTGCAGGCGGTACGGGTTGATTGAATTTACAATCGTCACCGGAGCCTGATCGGCAACTTCCTTAACTAGACGCATACCGTCATCGAAGTTACCGCGAATTTGCATGGTGATCGCACCATACATCATCGCTTGTGCCATTTTACCCATGGCAATTTTGCCTTCAGGGATGAGCACGAATGCTTTAATGCCGGCACGCGCAGCGTATGCAGCCGCTGCTGCAGAGGTGTTACCAGTAGATGCGCAGATGATGGCTTTAGAGCCTTCTTCAACGGCTTTCGTCACCGCCATAGTCATACCGCGGTCTTTAAATGAACCAGTCGGGTTTAAGCCCTCGTACTTCACATAAATTTCAACATCTTTACCAATAATGCGTGGAATATTCTCAAGCTTGATCAGTGGAGTATTACCTTCACCCAAAGAGATCGCACGAGTAGTTGCAGACACTGGTAAACGGTCGCGATAGCGGTCAACTAAACCAGTATAACGATTGGCATTCGACATGATGATGTTCCAATTGTGTGTAGAGCTTGGCAAGGGGAATCCTCCCCTCAACCCGATTAATTATCAAGCGATTCTAAACGAATTCGTACAATTTCGCCATGAATGACGGGTAATGCTTGAATTTGTGAAAGCGCTGCATCCATTTTTGATTCCTTGACTGGATCAGTCAGAATCACGATAGGAATAAGGTCTTTAGATAAACGCGGTTGCTGCATGATCGCATCAATACTGATGCCGGCACGACTGAGAATCGTGGTCACATCGGCAAGCACGCCCATCTGATCTTCGGCATTAATACGGATGTAATAGCCGGTGGTCATTTGTTCACGACTCAAGATCGGTAAATCACTGAGCGCTTCAAAAGCCAGTTGCGGAATGGTGCCTGCGCCGTCTTCTGTGTAAATAATGTCACGGACAATATCAACCACATCGGCAACAACCGCAGAAGCCGTTGGTCCCGCACCTGCGCCAGCACCATAGTACAGTGTTGGGCCGACCGCATTGGCTTGTACCAGAACCGCATTTTTCACACCATTCACATTGGCAATCAGCTGGTCATCTGGAATCAGGGTCGGGTGTACACGGAGTTCAATCCCGGCATCGGTACGGCGTGCAATGCCCAAGTGTTTAATCCGGAAACCGAGGTCTTCGGCATATTTCACGTCTTGTGCAGTGACTTTGCCAATGCCTTCAGTAAAAACTTTGTCAAACTGTAGTGGAATACCAAAGGCACATGAGGCCAGAATCGTCAGCTTGTGTGCAGCATCAATTCCTTCCACATCAAAGGTTGGATCAGCTTCGGCATAACCCAGTTCTTGAGCTTCTTTCAACACATCTTCAAAAGCGCGGCCTTTTTCACGCATTTCACTGAGAATGAAGTTACCCGTGCCGTTAATAATACCGGCCAGCCATTCAATCTTGTTGGCTGCCAGACCTTCACGAATCACTTTAATAATCGGAATGCCACCGGCCACTGCCGCTTCATAGGCAATCTGTACGGCATTGTCTTCAGCCGCTTTAAATAGCTCGTTGCCGTGTTCAGCCAAGAGTGCTTTGTTGGCCGTTACAATATGTTTGCCATGTTTCATGGCTTCCATAATAATTTCAAAAGCAGGATGAATTCCGCCCATGACTTCAACCACAACGTCTACATCAGGTTGACGTACGATGTCCATCAAGTCGGCACTTTGTTTAACCGATTCTGGCAGATCCAGATCAGGACGTGGACGACGGGTGCCTACATGGGTAATTTCAATTTCACGACCGGTGCGACGTTTGATCTCAGCAGCATTTTCTTTTAATAGTTTCAAGGCACCACCACCTACAGTACCAAGACCGAGGATTGCCAGACGAACTGGTTTCACGTCACACTCCAAATTAAACAGTTTTTTACAAGAGCCTAGATCATAGCTAAAAAACCCGCCTGACTCTAGGGTCATTTCAGAATATCTTTATCTATAAAATAAAGTTAAATAACTTATTAAAATGAGTTATTTAAGCCGATTCAATAATTCCGATGTAGACAGGTAACCGCCCAGATAAGTACCTGCTGAATTATAAATGGCAGGGGTACCATTCACACCCATATTTAGACCCATTTGATATTGATCTTGAACAGGATTTTCACACTTCTCTGCACTAATCTGTGCACCCGCAATCGCCTGGTTAAAGGCACTACGGCGGTCGGCACTGCACCAGATCGCTTCCATGGCTGGCATATGCTGTTCACCACGCGGCCAGGCGATATAACGCACTTCAATGCCTTTGGCATTCATCTCATCCATTTGCTCATGGAATTTATGGCAATACGGACAGCTGACATCGGTAAACACATAGACCACATGCTTGGCTTTGCCTTTAGCTGGATAGACCAGTAAGTCGGCTGGCTTGAGTTCAGCAAAGAGTTTATTGTTGATGCCTGCTTGCAGGTTCTCGCTGACATTGTGCAGCTGTTTATCGCCGAGACGGATCACATCGCCCTGAATCAGATATTTACCGTCACTGGTGACATAGACCGCAGACATGCCTTCCAGACTCACCCAGTACAGGTTCGGCACTTCAGTGGCTTTAATGTCGGTAATTTTGGCACTGATGCCAGCGGTTTTGAAATGCTTTTCCAACGTAGAAGCCAGACGCTGTTCTGCATTGCGTTCGGTCAGGGTAGAGGCTTCGCCCGTCGCAGGTGCGCTTGCAGTCAACTCTTGCTTTTTATCGTTGTTAGTGGAATTGGAACACGCAGTCAGACCCAAACCAGCAGCAAGTGTGCAAGCCATAAAAATTTTTGAGCGGGCAAATGTCATAAAAAACCCTTTTCTTCTTGGATTATAAACAGAGCATTAGCATAACAAAAAAAAATACCCACACGTCAAACTTCTCAGTTTATTGCGTCCGGATATATTTTAAGCCCGTGGATGATGGGTGGCATGCAGCTGCTGCATCCGTACCTGTGCCACATGGGTATAAATCTGGGTGGTAGACAGATCACTATGGCCGAGCAGCATCTGCACCACACGTAAGTCTGCGCCATGATTGAGTAAATGCGTCGCAAAGGCGTGGCGCAAGGTATGCGGTGACAGTTCAGACTGAATTCCGGCCTGCAAGGCATAACGCTTAATGGCATACCAGAAATTCTGCCGGCTCATGATGCCGCCATGCTGGGTCAGGAACAGATAATCGGTCGAAGTCTTGTACAGTTGCGGACGGGCTTCGTTCAGATATTTTTCCACCCATTCACAGGCCATTTGTCCCATCGGCACCAGGCGTTCTTTATTACCCTTACCGACGATACGTAAATAACCCTGTTTTAAATTGATCAGTTCCAGCCGCAAGTTAATCAGTTCGGTCACCCGCAGTCCGCAGGCATACAGCACTTCAAACATGGCGCGATCGCGCAGCCCTAATGCCGTGTTGATATCCGGGGCGTGAATCAGGGCTTCGACATCAGCTTCGGACAAATCTTTAGGTAAGGCCCGGCCCAGTTTTGGGGTTCTATGTGCAGCCACCGGATTGTCACTACGCAGTTTCTGCTCACGTAAAAATTTATAAAATGAACGCAAGGCAGACAGGCAGCGGGCAATCGAACGTGGACTTTTTTGCTGTTTGGTCAGTGCAATCAGCACATCGGAAATATCATCATGATTCCATTCCGGCAGAGGCTTGCTCAGGCATTCTGCACATTGCACCAGGTCGGACAAATAGGCATTGCGGGTATGCGGGCTGACCGTTTGTGCAATCAGATAATCACGAAAACCCTGTAAATAACTGAACGCATCAGGAATCTGGACAGGGGCAGGAATACGGGGTTTTTTATTCAGCATAAGGTGAAAGGATCTGATCTGAAAAAGCGATAATCGGGATTGGTATTCTCCACTGTAGTTTAATTTTATGACAGTGTCGATGTGGTATAAGGCTAAATCGAAATGTAATTAATCTTATTTGTTAATTATTCTCATTTGTTTGTATACTGTACAAAATAGTTTAGGAATTTCACGGTGCGTTTGTCTGATTTAAAAGCAAAACAAATTGCCATCATTCGAAAAGTGAGTCGAACAACTGATGGTGAAAGTGCTCTACACGATGTCGTTGCGAGTCGTTTGGAAACTTTAGGCTTTGTACCAGGTACACAGGTACAAGTCATTACTAAAGGTATTTTTGGTGGAGATCCCATTTTGATTCAAGTTGGATTCACACGTTTTGCTTTGCGTAAATCAGAAGCAGCCAAAATTGAAATCGAACAGGCGGTGTCGGCATGAGTGATACATTACGTATTGCCCTTGTCGGTAACCCTAACTGCGGTAAAACTTCATTATTCAACCATTTAACCGGAACGCGCCAAAAAGTCGGTAACTATGCGGGTGTGACGGTTGAACGTAAAGTCGGTACCTTTCAGCTTGCCTCAGGCAAAGCAGTACGGGTACTGGATTTGCCGGGAACTTATAGTCTGGATGCGACCAGTCCGGATGAAGAAATCACCCGCAATGTGGTACAAGGTAAAATTGCGGAAGAGCAGGAGCAGGATGCATTTTTGTGTGTGGTAGATGCCACCAATCTGAAATTGCATTTGGGTCTGGTGCTGGAAATGATTGCGCTGGGTCGTCCGGTACTGGTCGTGTTAAACATGATGGATGAAGCACGCCGTCGTGGCATGCAGATCAATACCCAGAAGTTGTCTGAACGTCTGGGCGTACCTGTGGTAGAAACGGTGGCTGTGCGTAATTCAGGCATTGAAAACCTGAAAAATGCATTGGATCAAGGCAAGTATTCTGTACCACAGACTGAGCTCAGTGGCCTGAAAGGTGACAGTCACCAGCGTGTGGAAAACATTCTGAATGACGTCGTCAATTTCGTCGATCAGGAAGATAAACGTACCGATTTTCTTGACAAGATTTTTCTGCATCCGGTATTGGGCTTACTTAGTCTGGCCGTGATGATGTTCGTGATTTTCCAGGCCGTATTTGCCTGGGCTGCGCCGTTTATGGATGGGATTGAAACTTTCTTCGGATGGCTGGGTGAGTTCCTCGGCGAATATATTTCGCACCCATTACTGAATAGCCTGGTGGTGGACGGGATTATTGCCGGTGCCGGTGGCGTGGTGGTGTTCCTGCCACAGATTCTGATTCTGTTCTTCTTTATTTTAGTACTAGAAGAATCTGGTTATTTACCGCGTGCTGCTTTCCTGTTAGACAAGCTGATGTTTAAAGCAGGCTTGTCAGGACGTGCCTTTATTCCGTTATTGTCCAGCTTTGCCTGTGCCATTCCGGGCATCATGGCATCGCGGACCATTAGTGATCCACGAGATCGTTTAACCACGATTTTCGTTGCACCTTTAATGACCTGTTCGGCACGCTTGCCAGTTTATGCCTTGCTGATTGCGGCATTTGTACCGGCACAAACCGTCTGGGGTTTCCTGAATCTGCAAGGTCTGGTGCTCTTCGGTCTGTATATGGCAGGTATCGTAAGTGCTTTGGTTGTGTCTTTTGTGTTGAAATTCTTCCACAAAGATAAATCACAGCACATGCTGCTGATGGAACTGCCAAGCTACCGTTTTCCGGACTTGAAGAACGTTTGGATCGGGTTATTGGATCGCGGCAAAATCTTCTTGAAACGTGTCGGTGGCATCATCTTCGCCTTATCGATTGTACTGTGGTTCTTGTGTACTTTCCCACAGCCACCAGAAGGGGCAACCTTGCCGGCGATTGATTATTCATTGGCAGGGATGCTCGGTCATCTGATGCAGCCGATCTTTGCACCGCTTGGTTTTAACTGGCAGATCTGTATTGCCCTGATTCCGGCGATGGCAGCGCGTGAAGTGGTCGTTGCAGCACTGGGTACAGTCTATGCGATGTCGGCAGTTGATGAAGATGCGATGTCTGAAGGTCTGGCTGCGCTGATCAGTGGTGGAGGTGATCTGGGCTGGTCAGTGGCGACAGGTTTGTCTTTGCTGGTGTGGTTTATTTATGCACCACATTGTCTGGCGACTCTGGCAACAGTTAAACGTGAAACCGGTTCCTGGAAAACTGTCAGTATCATGACTGTTTACCTGTTTGGTCTGGCATATTTCATGTCATTCCTGACTTATCAAATTGCTTCATATTATTTGGGCTAAATCTCAGCTTGGCCTTGGCCAATTGAATTTGCTGCATTGTATAGGTATGGGAGATTGAGATGATTGAAATTCTAATTGTGACAGCGCTGGTGCTTTGGAGCATGCTGGTCGTATTCAAAAAGGTGTTTCCCAACACCTCTAATTCAGTCTTTCAGAAGCTGTCTGATGCCTGTGCAGCCAAGGGTTGGCAGCGTCTGGCCAAATGGCTGCAACCGGGTGTGGCGGCAGGCTGCGGTGGCAACTGTGCCTGTCCGGTTTCAGAAAAAGGTTCAGACGTAAAGCCGGCTCAACAAGCAGTAAAATGGAAATAATTTCCTTTTCTGGCTGAATTTTAAAAGCCGTCATGATCATGACGGCTTTTTTACGCATGGACACAAAAAAAATGTGCAGAAAGGCCAATCAGAAAAGGCATTCAAAACAGCAAAGTGCTACCATTTCGTCAGTTTCAAAATAGACCAAAATATGGGGCGAAAATGTTAATACAACGTGGTGGGTTAAAAGTCGTTGCAGGACTCGGAATATCAGGTGTTGCAGCAGTCAATTTCTTGCATAGTCAGGGCTACCGCGTTGCAATAACAGATTCTAGAGCTAACCCGCCAGGGCATGAGCAGATACCCGCTGAAGTTCAGACCAGTTTCGGTCAGTTTGATGCCGAGCTGTTGTTGTCTGCGGAAGAAATCGTGATCAGCCCAGGACTTGATCCTAAACTTCCTGAAATTCAGGCAGCCATCAACAAGGGCATTCCAGTAGTCAGTGAAATCCAGATTTTACGCCGTGCTACAGACAAGCCAATCGTAGCAATTACCGGTTCTAATGCCAAAAGTACCGTGACGACCTTGATTGGCTTGATGGCAGCGGATGCAGGTAAAAAAGTCGCTATCGGTGGTAACTTAGGTCGTCCTGCGCTAGACCTGACTAAAGACGATCCTGAGCTGTATATACTCGAGCTGTCCAGTTTTCAGCTGGAAACCACCTCAAATCTGGCGGCTGAAGTCGCGGTGGTGTTGAACATGAGTGAAGATCATCTGGATCGTCATGGCGATATGATGGGTTATCACACGGCGAAACACCGGATTTTCCAGGGTGTAAAAAAAGTCGTCTATAACCGTGATGACTCTTTGACCCGTCCTCTGGTGCCAGACGTAACACCGATACAAAGCTTTGGTCTAAATGCACCGGATATGAACCAGTACGGTATTCTCAAGGATACGGATGGCAGCATCTGGCTGGCGCGTGGTCGTGAGCGTCTGCTGAAAAGTACCGAGATGTATATGCAGGGCACGCATAATGTTGCCAATGCCTTAGCCTGTCTGGCGCTGGGTGAAGCGATTGGCCTGCCACTGGAAAGCATGTTGAATACCTTAAAGACCTTTAAAGGTCTGGAACATCGCTGTGAATTCGTTAAAGAAGTGCAAGGCGTACGTTATTATAACGACTCCAAAGGTACCAATATCGGCGCAACCTTGGCAGCACTGGACGGTCTCGGCATGGCCATTGAAGCCCAAGGCGGTAAAGTCGCGATTATTCTCGGTGGTCAGGGCAAAGGGCAGGACTTTAAAGCCTTGCGTGAATCATTAAGCAAATATGCCAAAGTAGCGGTATTAATCGGTGAAGATCGTCCCGTCATTGAAGCAGCGATTGCGGGTACGACTGAACTGATTCATGCGGACAGCTTGCAGCAGGCAGTAGAAATCTGCCAAAAGCACACTCAGGCACATGATGTCGTGCTATTGTCTCCTGCATGCGCAAGTTTTGATATGTTCTCGGGTTATCCTGAGCGTGGTCGCAAGTTTGTTGCGTATGTGAATGAACTCAATTAAGAATAACAAGGATTCGTGATATGGCTGGGTTTGCTCAGACTACGATCAATAAATTAAATCAATTTTATACGCAGTGGATACCTAGAATACCTGCTGAAGTGAATCCACGGAATGTATTGATTTTCTGTGTGTTGGCTTTGCTCTGCATTGGTTCGATCATGGTGGCATCGGCCTCGATGCCCTATGCAGAACGTATGCATGAAAATCCGTTTCACTATATTAGCCGACATGGGATTTCGATTTTTGTCGCTGCCGTAGCAGCTTTTCTGGCTTATAAAATCCCCTTAAAAGTCTGGTTTAATAACACTTTCTTTTTGTGGATTATTACCATCGTACTTTTGGTGGCCGTGCTATTTGTCGGGACGGAAGTCAATGGTTCCAAACGCTGGATTCGGATCGCAGGCTTTACCTTACAGGCTTCGGAAGTCGCCAAAGTGATGATGGCAATTTTTACTGCAGACTACGTGGTGCGCCGTGCGGAAGAAGTACGGAATAATATCAAGGGTCTGGTCCGTTTAAGTGCCATCATGGGTGCTACCGTCGGTTTGATTATTCTCGAGCCTGACTTGGGTGCAACCGTGGTAATTACCTTAACCATGCTTGGCGTGTTCTTTCTGGCGGGTGCGCCGTGGATTCAGTTCGGTGTGGCTTTTATGACCTTGGTCGGCGCATTTGCTGCCGCGATTCTGTTGGAACCGTATCGTCTGCAACGTCTGCTGTCTTTTTCGAATCCTTGGGAAGATCCCTTAGGCACCGGTTATCAGCTCTCTAATGCCCTTATGGCCTTTGGCCGTGGGGAATGGGCAGGGGTAGGCTTGGGGCATAGTATCCAGAAAATGTCTTATTTGCCTGAGGCGCATACCGATTTCATGCTGGCAATTTTGGGTGAAGAATTTGGCTTTTTAGGCATTTCAACCATCCTGATCTTGTCCTTCACCATGCTGGTTTGCTGTATCCGCATTGGACACCGCGCCTTGCAGCATCAATATTTGCGTGCCGGCTATCTGGCTTATGGCATCAGTATCATTTTCCTGTTACAGATTCTGGTGAATGCCGGTATGAATATGGGCATGTTGCCGACCAAGGGTTTGACCTTGCCATTTATTAGTTATGGCGGTTCATCCCTGATTATCTGTGCGGTCATGATCAGTCTGATTCTGAAAATTGATTCGACCACGCGTCAGGTCAATCCAAGCCGCGAAGAATCAAGCTTCTAGATTGGAGTTTCGTCCTGGCTCTGTCTGAGCATGGTCCAGTACCGTGCTCGGCATTGCGGTTCCACAATTGGAACAGGTCACAAAAGCAGATTTAGGCTTGGAAAGTGGAATCAAGGGTATAAAAAATAAAGAAAAATAATTACGCTGCTGTTTCAGCTCATAGCCCGAACGAGTACGGCAGACCGGACACAGAAACTGGCTTTTCTCAATGGTTTTGGTTTTAGGGCCGACGCCAAAAATAAAAAACATACTCTTCTTCCTATCAATTTTTCATTCTAGAAGTCTAGCTTAAGTGAAAAGCTGTTTTTATAAATAGTGACCTTGTAGCTCAGTTGTATGTGGAATCCGCTCAATGTCCCATTGTACTACCGCCTGTTGCAGCATCCGATCGGGAGTGTCCAAATCAACTTCAGCCTGATGCAAAGCCTGAAGTGCCTGTTTTAATAATTGGGGTGCCTGAGTTAAATCCAGTGCTTGGGCCAGATTCTGTTTTGATAGTTTTTGCCCCTGATCATTCATTGCCAGTGGCAGATGCATATAGCTCAGACGCGGATAACCGAGTAACTGTCCCAAATAGATTTGTCGTTCGGTATTATCTAAAAGATCAGCCCCACGTACCACATGCGTCATACCTTGCAGATAATCATCGACCACTACAGCCAGCTGGTAATTAATAATGCCATCACGACGTTTTAAGACAAAGTCTCCCAGATCTTTCTTCAATTCTGAACAGTGCCGACCTTGCAGCCGGTCTTCAAAACAGATTTCAACATCTTCAACTTTTAGGCGAATGGCTTGATGCTCAAAAGCCAGACCCAAGTCGCGGCAGGTATCCTGATAGATATGATTGGAACCGAGCATTTTACGGGTGCATTGGCAGGCATAGACCAGACCTTGCTGACGCAATTGCTGGATGACGTCTTCGTAAATATCTAAACGGTCTTTCTGAAAAATGATTTCGGCATCAGGTTCAAGCTGAAAGGCATCTAGGGCACGCAAAATATGCTCTTCGCTGCCGGGATAAATACGAGGAATATCGGTGTCTTCAACCCGAACCAGCCATGTGCCTTGATTGGCTTTGGCATCGCAGTAACTGGCAACTGCGGTAATGAGGGAGCCAAAATGCAAAGGGCCGGTTGGCGATGGCGCGAACCGACCCACATAAGCCATCCTGTTGTGCCCCTCCTTTTTTAAAGGAGGGGTTAGGGGAGGATTATTTACAGACATGCTTAACCGTTATTTTGCTTCTCTTTGATTTCTGCAAGTGTTTTGCAGTCAATACATAAAGTAGCCGTTGGGCGTGCTTCTAAACGACGCAAGCCAATCTCGATACCACAAGTTTCACAGAAACCATAGTCATCATTCTGGATTGCTTCGATCGACTGTTCGATTTTACGAATCAGTTTACGTTCACGGTCACGGGTACGTAACTCAATCGCAAACTCTTCTTCCTGAGTCGCACGGTCATTCACATCTGGAAGAGCAGTATTTTCGTCTTGCATCGTATTCAGGGTACGATCCACTTCTGACATCAACTCAGCTTTCCAAGCCAGCAAGATTTGGCGGAAATGCTGAAGCTGACCTTCAGACATGTATTCTTCATTTTTTTTAGGTTGATAAGGTTCAATACCAAATAAGCTAGCAGTAGAACCACCGTCAGTCGTTTTAGGCTTAGATTTGCGTACGCGCTTTGCAGCTTTCTCTTCTACAACATCAGTTTGATTGTCTAAGACTTGATTTTGGTTGTCATTCGCCATTTAGGGCATTCCTCATCTATGCGTATGATTGCTACGCAAAAAATATGGTGATATGCAGTTTTTTATCCACCCTTTAGAAAGATTATCCTCCTATGGGGGCCGTCATCATATAGACTTTTTATGCTTATTGATAGTCTTTGATGTCTGGACTATGCATATCACATTTCCTTTGGTTGCAATAAAGTAATGCAAAAAAAACAAATTGAAAAGTTAATAACCTGAAATTTCGGTATTAATATTTTGCTGGCTCAATGCCACCCGTTCAATATAGGTATCAAACTCACCATTTTGTTGCAAATGTAATACACGATAACCTGGTGCCGCCTGATCTAGCGCGAAATCTTCACTTTTAGGTTTAAACTGCACACTGGTCGATGGCGTGGATAAAAAGTAGATGCCATGCCATTCGTTGCAGGAATCCTGATGCACATGACCAAACAGAACCAGCTTGATATTATGATGCCGAGCCAGTACATCTTTTAAATCTTCAGCATTTTTCAGCCGGTGCTGATCAATCCAGTACGATTTCATCGCAAAAGGATGATGATGGCAAGTGACAATGACATGCTGATGTTTAAATTCAAGCAATAATTGGTCCAATTGATCGAGTTGAGCTTGTTCCACCCAGCCATCGATCTTGCCTTGAACGGCACTATTTAACAGGATCATGGTCCAGGTGCCAAAATGAATGGCATGTACCTGATTCGCATGCTGGTGAAAAGGGAACACCCGAGAATCGTCATGGTTACCTGGAATCTGATAATACGGCACGTTTAAAGACTGGACAAATGCTAAATAGCGTTGATAAGTCTGCTCGACCGGCACCTGTGCCAGATCACCGGTATGAATCAGTGCATCCATTTGGGGAAAGCGCTGTTGGATCTGCTGCATCACCTCGTGAAAACTCTGCTCGGGATTCATCCGGGCAAATTCCAGCTCTTCCCGATCCATCAAATGGGTATCAGAAATCTGGATAATGGTCCAATCTGGCTGTGTGTTTATGCTTGACTGCTGAAAACTCATGTCTTTCCCCTTAGACATATTCCTGCAGTATGAATATGTTGTTGCAACCATTGCAAGGCCATAATGACAGGTGCATTTCTTAAGCGACCATTCGTGAGCAAGGACGGAATATCAGCATAATCCAGAATATGCAGCTGGATATTTTCACCTTCATCCGGCATGCCAAAAATACCGCCCTGTTCAGGCAATTCGGTCTGCGCCACATATAAATGAAATAATTCGGAACATGCCCCGGCGGACGGATAGAAGCTGAAAATGTGCTGCAGCTCATCCAGGGTACAGCCTGATTCTTCGAGTGCTTCGCGACGGATGCATGTTTCAGGCGCTTCATCGCCATCCAGAACGCCAGCAATTACTTCGAGTTGCCAAGGAGAGTCGATATCATCCAGTCCGCCAATCCGGAACTGTTCGATCAGGCCGAATTTCTGCTGTTGATGATTGTACATCAGCACACCCGCTGCTTCTGGCCGATGAATCAGCTCACGTTGCAAAATAGGGGTTGAGCTTTCCTGATTAAATAAACGGTGTTTCAGGCTGACTTTTTCTACCTGAATAAATCCCTGGTACAAGAACTCACGTGCCTCTACGCTAAAGTCTTTTTTATTATAAGAGGCCTGTTTAATAATATTCATATGCTCAGATAGAATGAATTGATTTATTTTCATCCTATCTGAGTTTTTTTTGAAGACAACTGTTTTTTTTACAGTTTTATAGTTTGTGGTATAAATTTTGACCAGAGTTGTGGAAGCTGGCTTTCATCTGATTCATGCCGGCTTCAATTTCGGCCTGAGAGCTTGCCGGCTGATCAGGATTGGCCTGTTGACTGGCATAATCACGAACATTCTGGCTAATCTTCATTGAACAGAACTTCGGTCCGCACATGGAACAAAAGTGCGCAGATTTATGCGCCGCTTTCGGCATGGTTTCATCATGCATGCTGCGCGCCGTGTCCGGATCCAGACTCAAGTTAAACTGGTCTTCCCAGCGGAACTCAAAACGGGCTTTGGACAGGGCATTATCCCGCGCTTGTGCACCCGGATGACCTTTGGCCAGATCGGCTGCATGCGCGGCAATCTTGTAGGTAATAATGCCATCTTTGACATCCTTTTTATTGGGTAAACCGAGATGCTCTTTAGGTGTGACATAACACAGCATTGCGGTACCGTACCAGCCAATCATCGCAGCGCCGATGGCTGAAGTAATGTGGTCATAACCCGGTGCAATATCCGTGGTTAAAGGCCCCAAGGTATAAAATGGCGCTTCCTTACAGACTTCCAGTTGCAGGTCCATATTTTCCTTGATCATATGCATCGGGACATGACCCGGGCCTTCAATCATCACCTGAACATCATGCTCCCAGGCGCGGTGGGTCAGCTCGCCCAAGGTTCGAAGTTCGGCAAACTGCGCTTCGTCATTGGCATCCTGTACACAGCCGGGACGCAGACCATCGCCAAGACTGAAAGACACATCGTAGGCTTTCATGATCTCGCAGATTTCATCGAAATGGGTATACAGGAAGTTTTCCTGATGATGTGCCAGACACCACTGCGCCATGATCGAACCGCCACGCGATACGATACCGGTCAAACGGTTGGCAGTCAGCGGTACATATCTTAAAAGCACGCCGGCATGAATGGTGAAATAGTCCACACCTTGTTCAGCCTGTTCAATCAGGGTGTCTTTAAAGATCTCCCAGGTCAGGTCTTCGGCCACACCATTGACTTTTTCCAGTGCCTGATAGATCGGTACGGTTCCAATTGGTACAGGAGAGTTGCGGATAATCCATTCACGGGTTTCATGAATATTCTGGCCGGTCGAGAGGTCCATAATCGTATCTGCGCCCCAACGTGTCGCCCAGGTCATTTTCGAGACTTCTTCTTCGATACTTGAACCGAGTGCAGAATTACCAATATTGGCATTGATTTTGACCAGAAAATTACGCCCGATGATCATCGGTTCCAGTTCCGGATGATTGATATTGGCCGGAATAATCGCGCGTCCTGCGGCGACTTCCTGACGCACAAATTCTGGGGTAATTTCAGTCAGGTTTTTTGCACCAAAATTCTGGCCCGGATGCTGGCGCATATCGACACCATCGAGTTGGCGCAGGTTTTCACGAATGGCGATGTATTCCATTTCCGGTGTGATGATACCTTGTTTGGCATAATGCATCTGGGTGATATTGCGGCCACGTTTGGCTTTACGTGGTTTTTGGATATGCGCGAAACGGATCGCGGCGGTGCGGATATCACGTAAACGCTGGCGACCAAATTCAGAACTGAGCTGATCCAGAATTTCGCTATCGTTGCGCTGTTCAATCCAGCTTTCACGAACATTCGGCAGACCTTTGTTCAGGTCAATCGTCACGTTGGGGTCGGTATACACACCCGAAGTGTCATAGACCATCAACGGTGGATTATGTTCGCCGCCCAGACTGGTCGGGGTTTCACTTAAGGAAATTTCCCGCATGGGTACCTGAATATCAGGACGGGAACCTTGCAGATAGACTTTACGTGAAGCGGGTAGAATTCGCGTTAAATCGCGTGCTTCCTGTTCATGAGCGGAGAGAGAAGTTTCAGAAGAAAGATTCGTTAACTGGTTCATGGCTATGATCCTTATGAATGACATCAACGAATCAAGCACGACCAAAAACGTAGGCAGATTTATCCTGAACAGATAAAGCAAGGGCTGGGTTTTTAGCTGGCTTGATTCCTACGCAGGTATTAACCTGATCAGGTTCAACGGTACTCATGCTCAATTCCTGATAAAGATAAGAGGAATCACATGATCTCAGCGAGGCATTACTCGCGCTCCGTCAAGCGAGGCTAAAGCTTAGCTCAGTTTAGGCAGAATAAACAGGTCTAAATCGCTCAACTTTAAGCGAGGATTGATTTAGACATGGTCCTACTGATTGAAGGTGAAACTGATCCCAACTAGATACAGATGGCATCGGTAAAGCAGTCCTTATCGTATTTTTGTGAGGGCGGACTGATCTGGGCATAGTACAGAATCTGTTCTGCTTCCGAACGGTTTCTATAATCGGCAGGCAAGGTTTGCTGGCGCTGTTCCGGAGTCATGTCCAGAAATTCCAGAAACAGGCGTGCCTGTGTGGACAGCGTTGATTTCTGGCCACTCGACAGCCCGATAATGGTTTCCAGATGACTGGTATCCACGGCATAACGATCGTGATAATCTTCAGACACCGGCGATTGCTCGGTACCTCTAAACAGGAAATAGGTGTATTGCTTCAGCAGATATTCGGCATCGCGTTTATAACTACTATTCGGATAAGTCTTGAGATAGTCTTCCCAAAGCAGACTACGTGCTGCAATATCAGCGGCTTCAATCTGCAGGCGTTTTTCCACCAGCACCGGTTCCATATTCTGTTCCGCCAGATTTTCAATAAAGGCTTTTTCAGCGGCCGGTAAATAAGGGGCAAAAATACGCGCCAGATATTCCGGACTGCGGCGATAATGTAAAGTGCCATCCCCCAGATCCAGCAGTTCTACATAAGCCTGCCCCTTGTGTTTTAACAGATACTGGTCACGTGAGGTGAGCTGTTGAAAATGCGCATGCTGAATGGTCGGATGCTGGGCCATTTCCAGTGCATACTGCTCAAAGGCGCGTTGCTGGAACTCGGTGCGATCCACCTTTAAAAAGCGCTGATACATTTCGGTAGAGCGCTGCATCAGGTGCTTCTGCTCCGCCAAGTCCATCAACGGCAGGCACACTTTAAGATCCTGATTAATCTGCTCCAGCGCAAACGTCGTGCGCTGGTCATTAATCTGGGACATATTTTTTTCAATATTCTGGCACATGAGGCTAAAGTCACTGACTGGACTTTGCGTTTGCTTCGCCTCAGTCTGTTCGACCTGGATCTGTGGATCTGAGGGCTGTTGGCAGCCCCCAAGAAGCAGCACGCTACCAGCAAGCAAACAGGCTTTGAATATCGACGGGAATGGCATTAACACTATGCTTCAGGACTCTGTATATATAGGTGAATTCAGAAAATAACGGCCTTACTGGGAGGTATATTGTATAGATCAAATTAAAATACTATGTTTAGTATTGTGAATTGCTTTGTTACATTGCAGACAGAGATCTTGAAAATTGAATTAATCGTGAATAAAACGCGATAGTTATATTAAAAAGTTAATAAAAATCATACGTAAAAATTCAAGAGATCTCTTTAGTATGGCTTAGCTTAAAGTGCCAGAATTTTTTAATCTGAATGGCTGTTAGGGGTGAACACTATAAAATGAAATTAAAACTCAGTGTCATGGCCGGTTTATTGCTATTAATTAGTCCGGCGATTTTTGCCCTGGATTTACAAGAAGCGTATGCACGCGCCCAGCAAAATGATCCAAATTGGCAGGCGAATGTGTTGCAGTACCAATCTGATCAGCTCAATCTGGGGATTGCCAGCGGAAATTTGCTGCCGACCGTGACTTTATCTGGAAATGTGACCCGTAAAAACCAGTCCGTCAACAACTTACAGCCTGAAGGTTTGCCTGCTGAATTTGGTGAGTTGCAAAGTTCCAGTACAACCAGCCGTCAGGTGGCCTTAACCGCACGCCAACCTTTATTTCGCTGGGATGCCTGGCAAGGTTATAAGCAGGTCAAGACCTCGGTCGAACTCAGTGAAGTCAATCTGCGTCTGCAAAAACAGCAGCATATTTTACAGGTGGCCGAAGCCTATTTTAATGTCTTGCGGCAGCAGTCTTTGACTACGGCTTATTTGCAGGAAGAGCAGGCACTGTCTGAGAAGTTACGGATGATGAATGCTAAGCTCAAAGAAGGTCTGGTAGCGCGCAGTGAGGTCAGTGAAGCCAATGCCCAGTATCAAAGTGCCCAAGCCAACCGGATTTCGACTCAAGTTCAGCTGGTACTGGCCCAAGAACAGCTGGCACAGTTAATCGGTCCTTATCAGGAAAATCTGGCGGTATTACGCAACGATTTTCAGTTTCAGAAACCGGTTCCAAGTGATATGCAGTCCTGGACTGAATTAGCACAAAGCCAGAATCTGAATATTCTGCAAGCGCGTCTGCAAAAGCGCTATTCTGAAGATGCCAAACGGGTCGAGCAGGCTGCGCTCTATCCGCAGGTCGAAGCGGTCGGAACCTATGGCTATTTAAAACAAAGTCCAGCCACGATCATGTCCAGCAATGGAGATTTCGACCAGATTGGGGTGGAAGTGAACTGGAATGTATTTAGCGGCGGACGCACACAAAAAAGTATCCGTCAGGCCGGTGTCAATGTGCAAAAAAGTGAAGCGCAACTGGATGCAGCCATCCGTAAAGCCAATACCGATGTGAAACAGTCCTTTATGCAGGTAGAAACCGATCAGGCCAAACTGAATGCACGTAAAGCCGCGATGGACTCTTCGGAAATTGTCTCACAAGCGTCCAGAGCCCAATATCAGGAAGGCTTAAAAACCATGGTCGATGTGTTGCTGGCACAGCGTAATGCCTTTTCTGCCAAGACCGATTATTTGAATGCCAAATATGATTATCTGTTGCATGTGCTGCAATTGCAGGCCTCGGTCGGGCAGTTAACCGAAAAGGAACTGGCAGAGCTGAATGCCTGGCTGATTGAATATGATTCGCCTCAGCCTCTATGAGGCTACTATTGTCATCAAACTTTCATCATAGATATGCTTTAATATGATTTATTATTGATCATTGTCCTCTATCGTTCAGGAGTAGCTTTCCTTGTGTCCAAATAATCCTGTATTAAGCCATCACATTTCTTCGCAATTTAATGAAGAACTGCAGGACGTAAATACCAAATTCATGACGATGGGCGGACTGGTAGAACAGCAGGTAGCTAATGCCATTCATGCCCTATTGGACACAGATGTCTCAATGGCAGTAGATGTGCAGTTTCAAGATAATGTCGTCAATCAGATGGAACGAGATATTGATGAAGCGCTGACCCTGATTCTGGCGCGCCGTCATCCTGCCGCGATTGATTTACGTATGGTGCTTGCCATGTCCAAGGCCAATACCGATCTGGAACGGATTGGCGATGAAGCCTCGAAAATAGGCCGAATTGCACAAAGCTTATGTGAAGAGGGCGGCTCACCGCGCGGTTATATGGAAACCCGGCATATTGGCAACCAGGTGCGGGTGATGATTCATGATGCACTGGATGCTTTTGCGCGTCTGGATGTAGATCAAGCTTTGAAGGTCATGTTGGCAGATGCGGATATTGACCGTGAGTATCAATCAGCCACACGTACGCTTATGACTTATATGATTGAAGATCCGCGGCATATCAGTCGTGTCATCAATGTATTATGGGTGCTGCGTTCGCTAGAAAGAATTGGCGATCATGCCCGGAATATTTCGGAACAGGTGATCTATATGGTCAAAGGTTTTGATGTGCGTCATACCAGCGTTGAAGAAATTGAACAAAAAGTTCAGCGTTAAACGTTCCAGACTTAAATAAAAAAACCTCCAGCTCGGAGGTTTTTTATTGGGATAGAAAAGCTAACTATGAGTTTCTTCCTCAGCATCATCTTCAAAAGTTTTGGCAATTTTTTCAATATTCAGGCTTTTGGCCATCGCATCAAAGATTTCCTTATATACGCCTTGCTGATGATAAAGCTGGTCGTGTTCACCATGTTCGGCAATCGTTCCTTCTTTCATTACATAGGTATAATCCGCATCAATAATCTGCGACAGGCTATGCGAAATGATGATCACGGTACGGCCTTGCTTGATCTGGTCCAGACTTTGTTTGATCTGTTCCGTGGCAATTGCATCCAGACTCGCCGTCGGTTCATCCAGAAAAATGATCGGTGGATTTTTCAGGAACATCCGTGCCAAGGCAATCCGTTGCTGCTGGCCGCCAGACAGCATCAAGGCATCGCTGTCATAGCCATCCGGTAACTGTAAAATCTGCTCATGAATCGAGGCTTTTTCTGCCGCTTCAATTACATCCTCCATTGAGGCAGTAGTTTTGCCGTAGCGGATATTGTCAAAAATCGTTCCCTGAAAAATATGGTTTTTTTGCAAGACCAGACCAATATGATCGCGCAGATATTGGGTGTCATAATCTTTCAGGTTAATGCCATCCAGTTTGATTTGGCCTTGCTGCGGTTCATAAAATTTATCCAGCAGACTGATCAGGGTAGATTTTCCGGCACCCGATAAGCCCACCAAGGCGGTAATTTTATTAGGGCGAATTTCCATATCAATATCTTTCAGGGCATGGTGGCCGTTTGGATAATAAAAATTCACGCCACTCAGTTCAAATTTTCCTTGGACAATAGGTTTCTGCTGACCGCTTTGTTCAATTTCATCATCGGCTTCCAGAATCTTGAAAAAGCTTTCTGAATAGATCATGGCATCATTCACTTCATCATAAATCCGGTGCAGGGATCGGATCGGGGCAGAGACATTATTAAATAGCAGCACATGAAACATGATCATGCCGATACTCATCTGGCCATCCAGCACAAAGTAGGAGGTTAGAATAATGATGAGTACAATCCCGATCTGTTCCAGAAAAGTTTTCAGGCCATCAAACAGGAAACTGGTCTGGCGGGTTTTCATCTGATTGTCGGTCAATTCACGCTGTAATCCCAACTGCTTTTCCGATTCAATCGACTCGCGGTTAAAAGACTTGATCACAGTAATCGAGTTGATGATACTGAGAATACCCTGACTCTTTTTTTCCCGGCCATCGCGAAGACTGCGGCGCCAGCCTCCCAGCTTTTGCGCCTGCTTATAGGTCAGCCAGAAATAGATCGGGACAATGGCAGTCGCGACCAGACCCACATAGACATTGGCATAGTACATCAGCCCCAAAGCTACAATGGCACTGGTAAATAACGGTAAAATATCAATAAAAAAGATCTGTACCAGACGGGTCAGTGAGCCAATACCACGGTCAATCCGGGTCTGTAATTTACCGGCCTGGTTATTTTCCTGATTAAAAAATTCCAGCCGGTATTTTAAAAACTTTTCAATAATCCCTTGGGCTAGGTCCTGAGAGACAAAAATCCGCAGTTTTTCACCATAGAACTTCTGCCCGAACTGGACAAAGGCATTGATAATCTCTTTGCCGAGCAAAATCGCCGAAATCGTGATCAGAATATGCCAGCCTTGTTCCAGTCCTTGACCGGCTTCGAGTAACGAATTGATACTGTCGACCGCATATTGCAAGGTAATGGCATTGACCTGTGCGGTGAATGAACCGATCAGGGTGAGAATCAGCGTGGCAATCACCAGCAACCGGTAAGGCTGAACAAAGGGACGAAGTTTCTGAAACAGCTGCCATAAGTTCATAAAAGGATTATTTTTATTGTGAAAGTTGAATTCAGTCTAGGCAGGAATCAGGCAAGCCACAAGCATAAATGTTGTAGTCATTTGTGAAGAGCAGTTGTAATTTTTTAGGTCGAATGTCAGTATTTTCATGTGGATACTGGATCTGACGGATATGACTTTCGATTTATTTGCACCCCAGCCGCAAGCCAATGTATTACCTTTTGATGGGGTAGTAGAAGATTATGGCCTGATTTTGGATCAGGAACAAAGCCAGCAGTATCTACAGCATTTTCTCAGTCAGCTGGCCTGGCAACATGATGAAGTGCATTTATTTGGCAAGCACCATGTCACAGGCCGCCAGGTGGTCTGGTATGGCGATGAACATTATCAGTATCGTTATTCTGGTACGCTTAAGCAAGCTCAGGTATGGACACCCGGATTATTCCGTTTAAAGCAACATATTGAAATTCTGGTCGGTCATCCCTTTAATTCCTGTCTGGCCAATTTGTATGAAGATGGTTCTCAAGGCTTGGGCTGGCATAGTGATGATGAGCCGGCGTTATATACAGGTACTTCTCGGGCAAATGTCATTGCTTCTCTGAGTCTGGGAGCCACCCGTAAAATGAGCTTTAAGCATAAAATTCGTAGCGATAAAGTCGATGTGCTGTTACACAGTGGACAGTTGATTGTGATGCGTGGCGCGACTCAGCAACACTGGAAGCATAGTATCAGCAAAACCAGCAAAGTTTTAACACCACGAATTAACCTGACTTTTCGTTATTTTTATCCTTAAGAAGCATTTTGCAGCATAAAAAAGCACCCTGAAGGATGCTGATTACAGATTAAGGCGTGATCCCGGCTGGATGGCGATACCAGCTCTCAATCAACAAGGCAGCTGCAATGCTGTCGGCAGAGAGTTTCTTGCCGCGACCTTGAGCCTGATAATGCTCCAGTTCATCGCGTGCTTCACGGGTGGTCAAACGTTCATCCACCATCCAGGTTTCAATATTGGTCTGATGACGTAAACGGCGGGCAAATTTTCGCGCCCGTGTCGACAGCTCCGATTCACTATCATCCATATTCAATGGTAAGCCGACCAGAAATAAATTCGGTTGATGGCTTTTCACGATTTTGAGCAGTTCATCCCAGTTGGGAACACCATCTTTCATGGGAAATAAGGGTAGGGGATTGGCACTAGCAATCAGGGATTGTCCAACCGACATTCCCATTTTTTGTGTACCAAAATCAAACGCCATAATGGTTTGTGGCGCGTTTACATCAGGCATGTCCAATCTCGGAAGATAACCAGTTGCGGTCTACACCCATTTTTTTATAGGCAGCGTCCCAACGGTCGTTATAAGGTAAGTTAAAAATCAGATCCATATCGGAATCACAAATCAGCCAGTCACCACGGGCAATTTCTTGTTCCAGCTGGTGTTTGCCCCAACTGGCATAACCGAGGGCAATCTGATAGCGACCGACACCTTCATTATGTGCAATGGCATCCAGAATATCTTTGGAGGTAGTAATGCAGACATTTTCACCCACGGCGATGGAGGAATGCCAGGTCGGCTGACCGGTATGCAAGACAAAGCCGGCTTCAGGGCGCAAAGGGCCACCTTGCAATACCTCATGCGGATTGACATTATCTGCTTCAATATCCAGATCATTCAGCAATTCTTTAATTTGAATGCCGGCAGGTCGATTGATAATGATGCCTTGGGCACCATCTTCATCATGACGAGCGAGATAAATGACCGTCTGGGCAAAAAAATCATCATTCGCATGCGGCGGTGCAATCAGACAACGATGTGTCAGAAACTGTTTGGTCACCTGAGCAGTTCTCCCAAAGTCAGTATGCTATGCAGTCTGAAAAAGTGAAGCATGGCCTACGGGCCTAATTGTAATCACTCAAACAGCGGCTTTCTTCCTGCTAGTTATCCCATAAAATGCTTAGGCTGACAACTTGGATATGGGGTAAATCAGGCATGAACAGGTTAAGGCCGGTTTTAAAATTCCTTTTAAAAAGACCTTCAGTGATTTTATTTAAATGATGGGAGGTAGTTTTAAGTGAACTGTACCGGGTTTGTCGGAGACTTTTTTATTTATGCTAAAACAGCCAGATAAACCGAGTAAAAACTTACTTAAATTTTAATAAAAAATATTAAATATATTGTGGTGGAATGAATTAAATAATAACAATAGATCATTCATGGTTAAAAGTAGACTATATATAGTTTCTTGCTTTTAAATAGAATTTATCTGAAAACTAAAGGCAAGTTATTACAATCTCAGCTCATTAATTAAGCTCTAACTATATTTCGATACATAGTTTCTAGTGATTAAAAAATGGTCAATATTAGATAACAAACTATAATATTTGTTTATTTATGTAATAAATTTGCGATATATTGTACAGAATATTTCAATTATTATACAAAATATACATATTGAAACCATATTGCTTTGTTCGTAGAATGCAGAAATTTTCATCTTTAATTTATTTTTTTAATGGGGTTGTTATGCATCATATTTTAAAAGGGACTTTAATTTCTGCGCTATTTTCTGTGTCGGTCACTTCACAGGCAGCAGTATTTAGTAGTTATAATGAAGAAGGTAGTTTTTTCCGTAGTCATTTGAATAGCGCTTTATCTGAAAACCTCATTACTCAGTTTAAGGACAAAGCTGATTCAAAGGATGGAGTTTTATATTTACTTGAACAAGCCCGCTTATTACAAGTTAACCATCAATATGAAGAAAGCCGAGATTATTATAAGCAAGCCTTTACGCTGTTAGAAAAACAAAAAAATCGGGCCAAAATTAGTGTGTCCCGAATGGGGTTTAAGGCTCTTGCCATGGTCAGCAATGACTCTGTAGTGCCTTATCTGGTACCAGCACATGAGCAGGTGCTGGCGCATATTTCCCAAGCTAAAAACTATATTTTCTTAAAGGATCTGGAAGCTGCTGCGGTAGAAATGCGCGTGGCTCAGGGCCTCCAGCGTGAAATCGAATTGTTGCACCAAAAAGAACTAGAAAAGAAAAAAGACAAAGTAGCTAAAAACACGGAAGCAGAGAAGAATCTAAGTGTGCTGGATGAAGCTTTTGTCGGTCTGGACCCCATAGCCGGCAAGATTAAGAACAGCTATCAGAATGCCTACGCTTTTTATATGGCAGCCAATTTATGGGAAACCTTGGGTGAATACAATGATGCCTTGGTTGATTATAAGAAAGCTTATGAGTTACAACCAGATAAGCAAATTTCCGAAGACGTGAAACGTCTGGATCAACTGGTCACACAGCATAAGAAGGGTAGTGTTCCGGTGATTGTATTTATCGAACAGGGAATTGTACCGCAAAAGGTGGAAAATAAAATTGATGTCCCTACACCGGGCGGTTTAATCAATATTGCTTTTGCGACCTATGAACCAAGTACCTATGTGATACCAACTAGCCTGAAAGTGAAAGTCAATAATAAAGCTTTACAAGACAGTTATGTGATTAGTGATATTGGTGCTTTGGCCGTCAAGGACCTCAAAGAAAAAATTATGGCGAATGTGAGCAGTCAGGTGCTGCGCGCCACTGCAAAATATGCCGCACAAAAAGAACTTGGTAACCAGTTTGGTGTGTTTGGTCAACTTGCCGGTAACGTCTTAAATATGGCGACTGAGCGTGCTGACTTGCGTGGCTGGAGTACCTTGCCGAGTAATGCCCAGATTGCGCGCTTAAATTTAACGCCGGGCAAACATAATTTACAACTTTCTAGCGGGAGTGTATCTAGCTCTCCGGTCACCCTAGATGTGAAAGCCAATCAAACAGTGTTTGTCTATGCCCATCATGTTAATGACAAAATTACGGCTAGTGTAAGCACCATTCCACATTAATCATAAATAAGGGAACAATATGAAACGTCAATTTAGCTTTGCTGTACTTGGTTTAGGGGCGCTGTTCATGGTGGGTTGTACCGCACCGAATGCCTTATCTACCCAAACCAATGCCAATAATGAAATGAGTATCCGCACCATTACCAATAATCCGGTATTAACTACGGAAGTCTTTGTGGAACGTGTGAATATGAGCTTGGTTGGTGATTTAAAGCGTGCTTCAATCGCGATCAAAAACCGCCGTTTTAACAATAAAGATTTTAGCTACAAGATTGTTTGGGTGGATGCACAAGGTGTGGAAGTTAATCCTGAAGGTGCCATCTGGAAGCCGATCCAGTTAACCGGACGTGAAACCAAAGGTGTGCAGTCCTTGGCGCCAAATCCATCTGCTGTTGATGTTGTTGTGTATTTGAAAAAATAAGAGAGACTTGAAATGAACGCAAAATTGATTTTCGCCGCATTGGCAACTACGACACTGCTTAGTGGCTGTGCCTCTACTGGTTCAGTAAGTTATGGTGATGCCCAAGCAGTCGAAACCTTAACCACAGACTTTGGTTCAACTGACTTGCAAATGATTGCAGCCAAAATGGTGGATGACATGTTGATGTTCCCGCCAGTGGTGCAAATGACCCAAAACCGCCGTCCGGTCATTGTCCTTGATCGGATTCATAACAAAACCCAGGAACATATCGATACCGAATCGATTACTGACAGTATTCAGAACAAACTAATCAATTCTGGAAAATTTCGTTTTGTTGATATGAAATCGGTGAATGCGGTGGCACAGCAGCTAGCTTATCAAAAGCAAAGCGGTATGGTGAACCAGTCAACAGCAGTACGTGCCGGTGGTCATATTGGTGCCGAATTTATGCTAAATGGCAACTTGTCGAGTATTGTGAAGAATGCCGGTGGCAAGAGTGATGTGTATTACAAGTTCACTTTTAAATTGCAAAACCTGCAAACTGGTATCGTAGAGTGGACTGGCGAGAAAGAAATCCGTAAGGCAGGCAAACGCTCGACTTTTGGTCTGTAATTTCAATGAAGGTCACTGTGCTTTTGGCACAGTGACTGTAGAAGAATATAATATGAAAAAAATATTACTTGCAGGCCTGTTGTCTGGATTGTTGAGCGCTCCAGCCTTTGCAGCCATTAAAGAAGTGGTTAAAGAAGCCAGTGGAAGTGGTCCAACTCAACACCAGGCGATTTCTGAAGCCTTATTAATTGCTGTGCAATCGGTAAATGGTGCTTCAGTTTCTTCCCAAATGAATTATGAAGAGACTGTTTCTGTATCGGTGAATAATCAGGGCTGGAGTTATAACGGTAAAGTTTCACCAGTTTTTAGTGTGGCAAATCAAGGTTCAGGTTCAGTGACCAAGTTTCAGGTGCTGAGTGTGACGGGTGCAAAAAATAATTACCGTGCCAAAGTTCGCGCACATGTGGTGAAGTTTGAATCGACTGTACAAGACCAGCATTTGCGCAGGATTGCAGTATTGCCATTCCAGATGGCCGAGAAAAATAACCGACTGGCCAATGACACATCTGCCTATGAGTTTAGTCAGGAATTATCCGATACTTTAGGAAATTATCTGGCTCAAAGCGGACAGTTGAGTGTGGTAGATCGTCATTATCTGGATGAAATGCAGTCTGAAAATGCATTCCTGTATTGGGATGGTGCACCGCATGAGCTGGCGCGTATCGGTCAGAAAGTTGGAGCAGACTATTTACTGGTGGGACGAATTAATGATCTGTCTAGTGCCAGCCATCAGCAAATGTATGGTTTGAATGCCGGCGCTGAACAAGTGCGTTTAAGCTGGCGTGTCATTGAAGCCAATACCAGTAAAGTGGTAGCAGCGGGCACTTTCAATCGAACTCTGTCTAATTTAATGACACAGAATATTCTGACCAATAGTTTAAATGACAGTACGGCGGATAAAATTGCTCAGGGCTTAAACCCGGAAATTTTACAGGGCTTAAAATTACAGCCTGTACAGTCTCAGACTGGTCAATCTTATGATTCATCACCGGGCTATGAAATGACGCCAGGTTCAAGCGATCAACCTGTAAAATGGTAAGTTAATATTAGTTCGAATGATTTTTAACACATAAAAAATCTCTGACCTAAATGCAGGGATTTTTTATGTGTCGCTTTACAAGTAGCTCAAGCCTGCTGAAATTTCAGCTGACGTAACTGGCGGGCATGTTGCAAGGTGGTTTCACTAATCTCTACACCGCCTGTCATTCTTGCAAGCTCCTGAATAATTTCATTTTCCTCAAGGTCAATGATTGTGCTGCTGGCAGGATCAGTCTGCTGTTTTTTTACCAGTAGATGCTGATCAGATTGTGCTGCCACTTGTGCCTGATGGGTAATACACAGAATCTGTACATGCTGGGCCAGATCGGCCAGTAAACGCCCGACAATCTCTGCGGTACCACCACTAATCCCGACATCAATTTCATCAAAGACCAGCACTTCAGCTTCGGTTTTTTCCGCATTCATGACTTGCATCACTAGCGCAATACGCGAGAGTTCACCGCCTGATGCAACCCGGGCCAAAGGCTGTGCCGGAATGCCTTTATTGGCAGTAAACAGCAATTGAATAAAGCTGAGACCTTCACTAGAGGGATGCTCCAAAGGCTCAAACTTGAACTCAAAATGTGCTTCAGGCAATGCCAGTTGTTTGACCTGCTCAGTGAGCTGCTTGGCCAACGGTGCTGCGGCTTCACGGCGAATCTGATCCAGATGTTGGGCTTTATCCAGAAACTCCTGATAAGAAACCGCGACCTGTTCAGCCAGTGTTTCCGGATCTTCCAGTTGATGCAGCTGTTCTAATTCGGTTTGCCAGGCTTCATATTCTTCTTTGAGTAATTCTGGCTGGGTACGATATTTACGTGCCAGACGATGGAAGATTTCTAAAGTCGAATTTAGTACTTCCATGCGTTCCGGATCAAAACTCTGCCGATCCATAAACTGGCGTAAATTCGCTGCTGCATCTTCAAGTTCGCTTTGGGCATTCAGCAGGGAGGTGTAAATTCCGGAAAGCTGTTCGCTACGACCGGCATGTGATTCCATGCGACGTAGAATGGAAGCCAGTTCTTGGGAAATATTCTGTTCGCCTTCATCCAGACTATTCAGGCTATAGACACAGTCCTGCATGATCGCTTCATGATGGGAAAGCCGGTCAAATTCCTGTTCAATCTCCTGATAATCCGTCTGAACAATTTCTTCCAGTTCTTCTAGCTGCAGTTCCAAGGTTTCCATGCGTTGCTTACGGGTCGCTTGTGCATCTAGCGCTGCCTGATGCTGACGAATATTTTTCTGCCAAGTGCTATACGCATCACGTACTGCTTGAGCCGGCGCATAAAAATGATAATAACGATCCAGCCAGTGCTTCGGATAAGGTGGTTCTAATAATTGTTGCTGACTATGCTGGCTATAGAGTTGTACTAGTAAACGCCCAATTTCTTTCAGTTCAGACAGGCTGCTCGGACGTCCATTGATCCAGGCCTTACTACGGCCGGTGGCAAAAATCACCCGTCGTAAATGAATTTCACCTGATTCATCATCCAGCTCATGCTCTTTCAACCAGGCTGCTTCAGGACTGTGTTCCTGATAGCTGAAGCTGGCGGTGACATCCGCCTTTTCCGTACCATAACGCACATAATTGGTATCGGTTCGCTCACCCAGACAGGCAGACAATGCATCCAGTAACAGGGATTTACCTGCACCGGTTTCACCGGTTAAAACGTTAAAACCTTTATCAATATCAATAGCAAGATGCTCGGCTAAAGCAAAATTGATCAGAGTTAAATGTGTCAGCATAAACGCATCCGGGCTGCGAAAAGTTTGATTGAAATAGCCTGATGTTGGATTGGGGTCACAACATGGCTGTGATTATTATAAATCAGGACGAATCAATTTCATTCTATCTTAAATTTTAACGATTCATATATGCTTATTTCACTGTATTTTCGCAAGAAGCTGACTCAGAAGTCCGTTAATTCACTGCTGATTTTCATATTTTTGACATCCCCAATCTTTAAATTAATGACTCAATTCAGCTTATTTCAAAAGAGAATGCACAAATCGAAACTGAAGCTCATCTACCAGCAAAATACAGGCCAAAACATCCTACAAATAGAAGGGATTCAGCGATACAGAATATTTTATCGGCGTCGATAAACTTCGATTGATTAGTTGAGGGTGCACATTTAAACTACAGCAATCAAAATATTACAAAATGCTTTATCTGGAGAAATCGCATGTCAGCTCAGTTTGATCATGTATCGGTACTTAAAAAATCTAATGTATATTTCGGCGGGTTGTGTATTAGTCACATTGTACAATTTGAAGATGGGACCAAGAAAACGTTGGGTGTCATTCTGCCATCAGAAAATGCCTTGACCTTTGAAACACATGTTCCTGAGCGCATGGAAATTGTTTCAGGTGAATGCCGTGTTCAGATTGGCGATAGCGAAGAAAGTGAGCTGTTCCGTGCGGGGCAGTCTTTCTATGTGCCGGGCAATAGCCGTTTTAAAATCGAAACCGATGATGTGCTGGACTATGTCTGCCATTTTGAAGGTTAAGTCCAGATTCAAGATCAGTGCAAACCGGGCAAGAAATTTCAGTGCGAATCGGTTAAACTAATCAGCTATAGAAATCCTGTGAAGTCAGCTTTACGGGATTTTTCTTTTGTATATAACTAATCTAGAGGTCGTTCATGGCAAAACCTGAATATTTTTATGGCGTACATTCAGTGGAGTCATTGTTAGAGCTTGAGCCTGAACGTGTCTTGACATTATTCACTCTCAAAGGACGCGATGATCAGCGTTTAAAGCGTGTACTGGAACTGGCTGAACCGTTTGGGATCAGTGTGCAGCAAGCCAGCCGTGATAAACTGGAGAAACTGGCCGGGCAACCGTTTCACCAAGGTGTGGTCGCTGCGGTACGTGCACATCCGACCCTGAATGAAAAAGATCTTGAGTCATTATTGAGTGCGAATCCTCAAGCATTGTTATTGGCTCTTGATCATATTACCGATCCGCACAATCTCGGTGCCTGTATCCGTACAGCCGCTGCAATGGGCGTTGAGGCAGTGATTGCGCCACGTGATCGTTCTGCAACTTTAACCCCGACAGCACGTAAAGTGGCTGCTGGTGGTGCGGACAAAGTCAAATTCATTCAGGTGACCAATCTGGCGCGTACTTTGGGTCAAATCAAAGAAGATTTTAATGTTCGTGTGGTTGGTACCATGCTGGATGAAAAAGCGCTGCCGATTCAGAATTTTGATTTTACCGGTACCGGGGTTTGTGTGGTGATGGGTGCGGAAGATACCGGCCTACGTCCAATTACCCAAAGCCAATGTGATCAGACCGTGTATATCCCGATGGCAGGTAATCTGCAAAGTCTGAATGTCAGTGTGGCTACAGGTATGGCACTGTATGAAGCCTGCCGTCAGCGTAACCTTTAATTGATGATGGCATTGTCAGACCGTACCCAAGGCTATGTTTTTTTAGTTGTTACCATGTGCATCTGGGGCGGTTTTACCTTAACGGCCCGCCTGAATGCACTTTGGCAGATCAGTGCCTGGGATATTGTGGCCTTGCGTTTTTCTCTGGCCTTCCTGATTCTGATGCCGATCTTGCTCTATCGTAAAGAGGCCGCTTTTTTACTGAAAAAAGAGCCTTTTATTTTAGCGATGATTGGTGGGGTGATTTACTGCCTGTTTGCCTATAGCGCTTTTCACTACGCACCTACCGCCCATGCTGCAATTTTCTTGAATGGCTGTATTCCAATCTGTACCGCGATTATGGCTTTTTTTCTGATGGGGCAGGCTTTTGATAAACATACCTGGGCCAGCCTGATCATTATGATCGTAGTACTGTGTCTCATGAGTATGCTGATGTATAGGGAAACTGGTGTGGCCTTTGGAGCAGGAGACGGACTGTTTTTTATTAGTGCTATACTTTGGGCGATTTTTACCGTTTTATTGCGTAAATATCAGCTAACTGCATGGCAGGCAATGTGTGGTGTCGCGATCTGGTCGGCAGTGGTTTATGTGCCGATTTATCTGCTATTTTTACCGAAAAACCTGAATGTGCCTGAACCCAAGCATTTACTGTTTCAGACCATTTTTCACGGCATATTTGTGGTGATTATTGCCACTTTAAGCTATGTGGAAGCCATCAAGCGTCTCGGTGCATTTAAGGCAGGCAGTATTACCAATCTTGCACCTTTTATTGCGGCAATTCTGGCTGTACCTTTATTAAATGAAACTTTAAGCCTGGCCATGGTGTGTGGCCTGATGGGTATGGCAGTTGGGGCCTTACAGCCATGGCGCTGGTTACAGCATCAGGACAGTCTAAGCCAAAAATTAGCAGAACAAAAAAAACAGTCTTAATCAGACTGTTTTTTTTATGCTTCAGCTGGCTGCCATGTTTAAATATTTTTGATGTAATAGTCTGAGATGAGCATAGAGATGACCCAGATGACCATCATTTAGGACAATATCATCGGCCATGGTCTGCTTTTGTTCGCGGGACATTTGGGCAGCAATGATATTGCGAATTTGTTCGATATTCTGGCCGTCACGTTGTGAGGCCCGCTCAATTTGCAGTTCGATGGTGGCGTCAATCAGTAAGGTATGCTGAGTGAGTTCGTGCTGATTGGTCTCAAATAGTAGTGGTGAAACCAGAATGGCATAGGGACTTTGCGCAGCATGTAGTTGCTGGATAATGGAAGTACGAATTGCCGGATGGGTAATACTTTCCAGAGTTTTGCGTGCTTCAGGAGACTGGAAGATATATTCACGCAGGGCACGACGATTCAGTGAGCCATCGGCAAGCAGTACCCAATCGCCAAAAGCCTGCTGAATCTGGGTAAGTGCAGGCTGCCCAATTTCGACCACTTCACGCGCTACCACATCGGCATCGACTACCGTGATCCCTTGTGCTTCAAACCACTGACTGGCAGCAGACTTGCCACTGCCAATCCCGCCGGTTAAACCGAGTACAAATTTCAATTTACTGACCTAAATACACTTTCATAATTTGTTCACCCCAAAGAAAAGCGATCCAACCGGCAATAGCAATATAAGGACCAAAAGCAAAAGGCTGATTTTCCTTGCGAACTTTTAGCAGAATGATGCCAATAATCGCACCTACCAGGGAAGACAGCAGCACAATTAAAGGCAGTAATAATGGACCCATCCAGGCACCCAAAGCCGCTAGCAATTTAAAATCGCCATAACCCATGCCTTCCTTGCCGGTAATGATTTTAAACAGGTAATACACCACCCATAGACACAGAAAACCAATGATATAGCCCCAGATGGCAGAGCTTGGAGAGGTATAGAGTGCATAACTATTTACCCCTAAACCTAGCGCGGCCAAGGGCAGTGTATAACGGTCAGGCAATAACTGGGTATCAAAATCAATAAAGGTTAGGGCAATCAGCACATAAGTCAGGATCAGTCCAAACAGCATTTGCATTGTCGGGCCAAATACTGCTACGACAAGTAGTGCACAAACTGCCGTCAGAATTTCAACCAAAGGATAACGGATGCTGATAGGATTCTGACAGTTCGCACACTTGCCACGCAGGACCAGCCAGCTGATAACTGGAATATTCTGGTACCAGCGGATTGGCTGATGACATTTAGGGCAAGTCGAAGCGGGTTTGCTTAAACTTAATTTCGCTTCATTAATCACCGGCTGTTCTGGATGCAGGAACATCTGGCAATCGGTACGCCATTCTTGTTCCATCATCTTGGGCGTACGGTAAATCACTACATTTAGAAAGCTGCCGATACATAAACTAAAAAGCCCAACTGCGATATACAGCGCCGTTGGGTTTTGAATAAAATATTGAATAAGATCTTGCATTAAACCACAGAACCCATTTGGAAGATTGGAAGGTACATGGCAATCACCAGACCACCAACGAGCACACCGAGAACAGCCATAATTAGCGGTTCCATCATCGAAGTTAAGCCGTCAACCGCATTATCAACTTCGTTTTCATAATGTGTTGCTACTTTATCCAGCATGGCATCTAATGCACCGGATTCTTCACCAATTGCGACCATTTGGACTGCCATGGATGGGAATTTGTTGGTCACGCGCATGGCAAACTGTAGTTGTTGACCTGTGGCGACATCTTCACGGATTTTCATCACGGCATCTTCATACACCACATTATTGGTGGCGCCGGCAGTAGATTCCAGTGCATCAATCAACGGTACACCGGCTGCGAAAGTCGTGGCCAAGGTGCGGCTATAACGTGCAATAATCGCTTTATATACCAAATCTCCAAAAATCGGTGCTTTAAGTGCCGCCTTATCCAGAAAATCGCGGAATTTTTTGCTACGTTTTTTGGCTTCAAGAAAAATGGTAATTACTATTCCAATGGCAATAATCAGTATAAACCAATATTTTTGCATCCATTCCGACATATTGACCACCATTTTGGTAAAAGCAGGCAGGTCGGCGCCAAATGAAGAGAATAAGTCCTGGAAAACCGGGACTACTTTGACCATCAGGATAATGGTAACAATCAGGGCGACAACGATTACTGTAGCCGGATATTTCATGGCTTTTTTGATTTTTTGCTTGAGCAGTTCACTTTTTTCTTTATAAATTGCAACACGATCCAGCATTGTCTCTAAAGCACCAGACTGTTCACCTGATTCCACCAGCGAACAGAATAATTTATCGAAGTATTGTGGATATTTACGCAGTGCTCCAGCGAAAGTGTTACCACCCTCGACCTCGCCTTTAATACCCAGTACGACTTCACGCATGGCTGGATTTTCCAAACCCTCTGCGACAATTTCAAAGCCTTGTACCAGTGGTACCCCGGCTTTCATCATGGTCGCCAACTGTCGGGTAAAAATCGTAATATCCAGTGTCGAGACTTTTTTCTTCATCAAGCCTTGGAGAATATTTTTTTTCTTTTCCCGAATGGTCCTGATACTGATGCCTTGTTTTCGAAGAGCCACCTTGGCCAAAGCCATATTTTTCGCTGGCAATTCCCCCTTGATCTTTGCCCCTTTACGATCAATTCCTTCATAGCTGAAGATCGGCATCATCTGGCCTTTCTTTACTGCTGCCATACCTTTATCCTTATTTTAGATCAGCGCCCGATCATTCGCTGGTGACACGATTGACTTCCTGTAAAGAAGTCACCCCCTGCATCACCTTGATTAAACCTGATCGGCGTAAATTGTTAAAACCTGCGCGTGCGGAAGCATCGGCAATTTCAAGTGCATTGCCGTCCTCCATAATAATTCTGGAAATTTCGGGTGTTACTTTCATAACTTCATAAATACCGACACGACCCTTATAGCCTTCACGACACTCATTGCAGCCCACCGGTTCATAAATTTGGAACTCAGGTTGCTGCAAGTCGGTTTCGGTAAAACCCATCTCCAGTAAGCTTTGTTGCGGAATATCGGCAGGTTTCTTGCATTGCGAACACAGGCGACGTGCCAACCGTTGTGCAATGACTAGGTTCACCGAAGTGGCAATATTGAAAGAAGGCACCCCCATATTGCGTAAACGGGTCAAAGTCTCAGGCGCACTGTTTGTATGCAAGGTCGACATCACCATATGACCAGTCTGGGCCGCTTTAATCGCAATCTCTGCGGTTTCCAGATCCCGGATCTCACCGACCATGACGATATCCGGGTCTTGACGTAAGAAGGACTTTAGTGCGGCAGAGAAGGTCAGGCCAACTTTATTATTGACATTGACCTGATTAATCCCTTGCAGGTTAATCTCGACCGGATCTTCCGCCGTTGAGATATTGGTATCTTCACGATTGAGGATATTTAGACCAGTATACAGTGAAACAGTTTTACCGGAACCGGTCGGACCGGTGATTAGTAACATCCCTTGCGGTTTGTCCAGCGCCTGCATAAACAGTTCTTTTTGTTCCGGTTCATAGCCCAGAGCATCAATCCCCAGCATCGCGCTGGATGGATCCAGAATACGCAGTACCAGCTTCTCGCCAAACAGGGTAGGGAGAGAGTTGACACGGAAATCAATGGCTTTGTTTTTGGATAATTTTAGTTTGATTCGGCCATCTTGCGGTACCCGTTTTTCTGAAATGTCCATTTGCGACATAACCTTAAGACGTGAAGACAGGCGGTTTGCCAGCTGTAAGGGCGGGGTTGCAATCTGACGTAGAACACCATCGACCCGGTAACGTACCCGATAGATTTTTTCATAAGGTTCAAAGTGTAAGTCTGAAGCCCCCATACGGATCGCATCAATCAGCAATTTATTAATATATTTGACAATTGGTGCTTCATCACCTTTATTGCTTTCTTCCTCTTCTTTGTTCGGATCTGAGGTGTCGACATCAACATCTAAGTCAAAATCGTCATCGAATTCAAAGGTACTTTCTTCGGTAAAATTCTGCTCGATCAGTTTTTCAAGTTTATTGTGTTCAACAATAATGGTTTCAATATTAAGTTTGGTGGAAAACCGGACTGCATCAATTGCTTCGATATTGGTGGGATTACTGGTCGCAACATATAAAATACTGGAATTTTTAAAAATCGGCAGGATGCGATGCTTGGTAATCAGCTTTTCATCAATCGCATCCCGCAAAATTTGGGCAGGATCATAGGCACTGATATCAAACAGCGGTTCGCCAAATTCAACTGAAATCGTTTCAGCAATGACGGTTGGAGAAAGTTGCTGCTGGTTAATTAACTCAGCCACAATATCGATTTTTTCTTGTTTGGCATGCGCCAATGCACTGCGCATATCTTCAGCCGAGATGACGCCTTCCTCGACCAAACGACGAATAAATCCGGTAAATCTCGGCGACCCCTGTAATGCTGTCATGCTATAAATGCCTACTCATCAAATTCTTTTAATTGCTATACTAAAATTATACGTTTGTTACGTAAAAATACCATAGCCAAGAGTGCTGCTAGCTTCTTCATCTCCAGTAAAAGCATGAACTGGTTGGAAGAAGTCCCCATTTTTTTAAGTGATAACAAAAAATAACCATTTTGGATAGTCTAAACCGAGAATGAGTGATAAGAAAACTATTCTTTTAATTTTCCAATTCCGTGTAGAATGTGCCCAATTCAAAATATGTAAATGAAATAGGTTAATTATGTCGGTTTCGACGATTACCCCTTGGGTGATAGGTAACTGGAAAATGAATCCGGTGCAGGCAGATGCATTGAGCTTGGTGCGTGGTATTAAGAATTTGCTGGAAACTGCGCCAATTGCCGAAGATCAATGTCATTTAGGTGTGGCACCGATTGCCATTGCCTTAAGCCAGATTCAGGCAGAGCTGTCATCTGCGGTTCGTCCGATTTATACCGTAGCACAAGATGTTTCACGTATTTCTGGAACAGGTCCCTACACTGGTGAAGTCAGTGCTGAATTGTTGGCCGATAGTCAAATTCACTATGTACTAGTGGGTCATTCTGAGCGCCGTGAAATATTTGCGGAAAATGCTGATATTTTAAATGCGAAAATCAAGAATGCCTTAAGTGCCGGTTTGACCGTGATTTATTGCGTTGGTGAAAGCCTGGAACAACGTGAAGCAGGGCAGGCAGAAGCTGTAGTGCTACAACAGATTTGTGATATTGCTGCTGTGGTTGAAGCTGAGCAATGGAAAAATATCGTGATTGCCTATGAACCGATCTGGGCAATTGGAACTGGTAAAACTGCTTCTCCTGAAGATGCACAGGCCATGCATGCACAAATCCGTCAAGGTTTAAGCCAGATCACTGGTTATGGCGCGACGATGGCGATTTTATATGGTGGTAGTGTCAAGCCGGAAAATGCAGTAGAGTTAGCAGCCTGCCCAGATATCAACGGGGCATTGGTCGGTGGTGCATCACTCAATGCTGAGTCGTTCCATAAAATTGCTCATGCATTTGCAAATACACAATAATTAGGAGTTCAGCATGCAAACTTTTGTGCTGGTAGTACATATTATCTTAGCTGTTTTGATGATTGTCTTGATTTTGGTTCAGCATGGTAAAGGTGCAGATGCTGGTGCCTCTTTCGGTGGCGGTGGTGCAGCGACAGTATTCGGAGCATCGGGTTCGGGTAATTTCATGACCCGTTTGACTGCGATTTTTACTGCACTGTTCTTCGTGACCAGTCTGACTTTGGCGATTTTGGCCAAGCAACAAACCTCGAATGCCTATAGTTTGGGATCTGTTCAGTCTGCGCCGACCGTACCTGTGCAATCGAATGAAACTTCACCAACTGCACCAGAAACGACCGAATAGTTTTAATTAATCCTTTCTTTTTTTCAGTGATGCGACTAGAATGCGTCACAGCTGCGGTGGTGGTGGAATTGGTAGACACGCTACCTTGAGGTGGTAGTGCTTTCGGGCGTGGGGGTTCAAGTCCCCCCTTCCGCACCAACTTATAAACCAGAAATTTAAGTTGGTGTATGCAGCTGAAAAAACTTCTGTTGATGCGGGATGGAGCAGTCTGGTAGCTCGTCGGGCTCATAACCCGAAGGTCGTTGGTTCAAATCCAGCTCCCGCTACCAATCAATCCTTTTTAAAGGCGCAAACTTTCAAGAGGCAGCTTAAACAGGTTTTAAGTTGAGAAAATTAATTTGCATGTTGTTGCGGGATGGAGCAGTCTGGTAGCTCGTCGGGCTCATAACCCGAAGGTCGTTGGTTCAAATCCAGCTCCCGCTACCAATCTTTTAAAGATGCAAACTTTAAAAGCAGTTTAAGTTTTTTAAACTGAATGTTATTTGTACGCTGATGCGGGATGGAGCAGTCTGGTAGCTCGTCGGGCTCATAACCCGAAGGTCGTTGGTTCAAATCCAGCTCCCGCTACCATTTTAAATGGTTTGGTAAGTGTTATTTATAGATCTAGTTGATGGCCTGTCGGGCTCAACCCTCTATAAACTGGCGAAGGTTGTTGGTTTACATCCGGCTCCCACTACCAATTTTTCAGCGACAGATGACAAATATGCAGAATGATGTGGTTTTGATTGAAAAGTTCTCATCTTTTGTATATAATTTTTGCACGTTGATGCGGGATGGAGCAGTCTGGTAGCTCGTCGGGCTCATAACCCGAAGGTCGTTGGTTCAAATCCAGCTCCCGCTACCAAGTTTCTAAAAAGAGGCTCACAACAAGGTGGGCCTTTTTGCACAGTGGGATTTGAAAAGATCTTAAATTGTGCATTAATTGGGGCGATTTACGCCCTTTTTTATTGGCTATCGTGTAGTGTCGACATTATTTGGTCAAATCTCCATGTTTCACTACTACTATAGTTTGTATTGGTTTGTAGTGGTCAAATAGATCATAAAATCGCACCAGATGACGAGAGTAAATGAAGCTATCAAATAAAACTCAAGCACTTCAGGACTTGATTGCACCAGCAGTTGAAGCCTGTAATGTAAACCTTTGGGGGATTGAATTCCTGCCACAGGGTAAATGTTCGTTATTACGTATCTACATCGACAAGCCAGTCGATGAGAGCGTTGCACCAGCAATCAATGAAGATGGTGAAGAAGAGCAGGGGCGTGGTATTGGCGTTCAGGATTGTGTGCGTGTCACGCAGCAAGTGGGCGCAATGCTGGATGTTCATGATCCGATCTCGGGTGAATATTCACTTGAAGTATCTTCGCCAGGCTGGGACCGTCCATTCTTCCAGCTCGAGCAGATGTCAGGCTATATCGGTCATACCGTAGCACTACGTTTGATCAGTGCGGTAGATAACCGTCGTAAATTCCAGGCCAAACTGGTTGCTGTCGATCTTGAAAATGAAATGATTCAGGTTGAAGTAGAAAAGCAACAGGTATTGGGGATCGACAGTCACAATATCGATAAAGCAAATTTGGTCTTCCAAGATTAATTTAATAAATAAAAATTTAACGAATAGGTGACGTATGGCACGTGAAATTCTGACCGTCGTTGAAACGGTTAGTAACGAAAAAGGTGTACCTCGTGAAGCGATCTTTGAAGCGCTTGAGCAAGCTTTAGTTGCTGCGACAAAGAAAAAATTCTACGAAGGAACACATTCGGAAGAAGCACGTTTACGTGTGGAAATCGATCGTAAAACAGGTGACTATCGTACTTTCCGTCAGTGGGAAGTGGTTGCAGACGAAGACCATGAAATGCCAGCTTGTCAGGATGCCATCTCTGATGTTGATCCGGCAAAATGGTCGATTGGCGACATTCGTGAGCTTGAAGTTGAATCGATTGACTTCGGTCGTATTGCAGCGCAAATTGCCAAGCAAGTGATCGTACAGAAGATCCGTGAAGCAGAACGTGCACTTGTAGCCGATGCTTACGAATCTAAAGTCGGCGAGCTGATCTACGGTGAAGTGAAAAAACAAACCAAAGACGGCTTTATCATTGACCTAGGTGACAATGCTGAAGCGTATCTTGCTCGCGAAGAAATGATTCCGAAAGAAATCCTTCGTCCGAAGCAACGCGTGAATGCGATTCTATTCAATGTCAACCGTGAAGGTCGTGGTGCGCAGTTACAACTGTCACGTGCTAAACCGGATATGCTGATTGCATTGATGAAGAAAGAAATCCCTGAGATTTCTGAAGAAATTATTGAAATTAAAGCGGCGGCTCGCCAACCAGGCGTTCGTGCTAAAATTGCAGTGAAAACCAATGACCACCGTATTGACCCGGTGGGTGCTTGTATTGGTATGCGTGGTACCCGTATTCAAGCTGTACAGCAAGAGCTCAATGGTGAGCGTATTGATGTGGTAGTTTGGTCGGATGATCCTGCGCAATATATCGCAAGTGCATTGGAACCAGCAGATGTATCGAGTATTGTCATCGATGAAGATGCACGTACTGCTGACATCATTTTCGCAACCAGCGATCAGTTGGCACGTGCGATTGGTTCACAAGGTCAGAACGTTCGTCTGGCATCTGAATTGACTGGCTACAAGCTGGACATGATGCTGGAAGAGGAATACTACGCCCGTCAACAAAACGAAGCGCAACAATATTTAGACATGTTTGTTACCCGTCTGGATATCGCGGAAGATTTGGCGATGGCATTGGTAGAAATGGGCTTCACCTCGCTTGAAGAAATTGCTTATGTTCCTGCAGAAACGTTTGATGAAATCGAACTGGATGCGGAACTGGTTGAACTACTGCAAAGCCGTGCGAAAGAAATTGCACTTGCTGATGCATTACAACAGCAAGAGAACATACAAGCGCCAAGTGAAGAACTTGTTGCAATGGAAGGCATGACAGTAGAGATCGCGCAAGCGCTAGCAGCTCGTGGTGTGGTAACAGTGGATGATTTAGCAGATCAGGCGACTGACGATATCGAAGATATTGAAGGTTTGGGTGCTGAGAAAGCGGGTCAACTCATTATGAAAGCGCGCGAATCATGGTTTAACTAGGAGGTAGTATATGACGGACAAGTCGATTAAAGAGTTAGCCCTCAACGTGGGTCGTCCAGTTGAGAAGCTCCTAGAGCAGGTTCGTGAGGCAGGTTTACCACAGCGTAAAGCTGACGATATTATTACCACCGAACAACAAGATAGCTTGATGAACCACGTGAAAAAGTCACAGGGTTCGGAAAGCCAAGCAGGGCAAATCACGTTGAAACGTAAAACGACTAGTACGGCTAAAGTAGCCAGTACTTCAGGTAAGGCGAAAACGATTAATGTAGAAGTTCGCAAGAAGCATACATTTGTTAAGCCGGATCCAGAACAGATCAAAGCAGAAGCATTGGCGAAAGCCAAGGCTGAGCAACAGGCCAAAGCTGCGCCTGAGCAGAATACAGCGCAAGCTGCTTCTGCTGAAGCTCCAAAAACTGGCGTAAATAACGCGAATAAAGCTCTAGAAGCGATGCGTGCTGCTGCAAAGCAAACCAGCGACAAGCAAGAAGTTTCTAAAGCTGCAGTTGTGGTAAAACGCAAATCAACCAACAAGCCGATTGTGAAGCAAGTTGTTAAACCAACTGAAACCGCTGAACAGAAAAAGGCACGTGAAGCAGAAGCAGCAAAATTAAAAGCTGTTGAAGAAGCAGCACGTCGTAAAGCGGCTGAAGAAGCGCAGCAACGTACGCTTGAACAAATGCGTCAAATGGCGTCTAAGTACACCGCGGAAGATACCACTGCAACTATTCGTGTTGTTGATGATTCTCCTCTGGCTGCCGGTCTTGTTGGTCAGGCATATGAAGACTCTTTTGCGAAAGAAGACCGCGAAATCAAACGTGGTACGAATACGCCGAGCGCGCGTGCACCTAAAAAAGGTGGTCGTCGTGGTCAGGAAGAGCAAAGCTTCAGCAAACAGCCTAAGCGCGGTTTAAAAACCAGTCAAGGCAACAAGCACGGCTTCGAAAAACCTGTGAAAAAACAGGTTTACGATGTTGAAATCGGTGAAACGATTGTCGTTGCTGACTTAGCTGCGAAAATGGCAGTTAAGGTTCGTGAAGTGATTAAATCACTCATGAAAATGGGTGAATTGGTTACTCAGAACCAAGCAATTGATCAAGAAATTGCTGCACTTGTTGTTGAAGAAATGGGCCATAATCCGGTACTGGTTTCTGATACACAAGCTGAAGATAACTTGCTTGAAGCAGCTGAAGAAGCACGTGGTGCGCAATCTACGCGTGCACCTGTTGTTACCATTATGGGTCACGTTGACCATGGTAAAACATCGCTGCTTGACCGTATTCGTCGTGCCAAAGTGGCTGCTGGCGAAGCGGGCGGTATTACCCAGCATATCGGTGCTTATCATGTAACTACTGATAAAGGTATGATTACATTCCTTGATACTCCGGGACATGCAGCATTTACTGCAATGCGTTCACGTGGTGCGAAAGCGACTGATATCGTAGTTCTAGTTGTTGCAGCAGATGATGGTGTAATGCCACAAACTGCAGAAGCAATTGACCATGCACGTGCTGCAGGTACGCCAATCATTGTTGCAATCAACAAGATGGATAAAGAATCTGCTGATCCAGATCGCGTTCTGAATGAATTGACTGTGAAAGAAATCGTACCAGAACAATGGGGTGGTGACGTTCCAGTGGCAATGGTTTCTGCACATACTGGTCAAGGTATTGATGAACTTCTTGATATTATTTCGATTCAAGCTGAACTTCTAGAGCTTAAAGCATCTGAAGAAGGTGCTGCACAAGGTGTTGTCATTGAAGCACGTGTAGACAACAGCCGTGGTGCGGTAACGTCTATTCTGGTTCAAAACGGTACATTGAAAGTAGGTGATCTTGTTCTTGCCGGTTCATCTTATGGTCGCGTTCGTGCGATGACGGATGAAAATGGTCAGCGTATCAAATCTGCAGGTCCTTCGATTCCAGTGGAAATTCTGGGTCTTCCAGAAGCGCCAATGGCAGGTGACGAAGTTCTTGTGGTGAGCGACGAGAAGAAAGCACGTGAAGTTGCCGATGCGCGTATGGATCGTGAACGTCAAAAACGTCTTGAGCGTCAATCTGCAATGCGTCTTGAAAACATCATGGCGTCTATGGGCAAGAAAGATGTGCCTATCGTGAATGTTGTCCTTAAGACTGACGTACGCGGTACCTTGGAAGCATTACACGTTGCACTTGCTGAGCTTGCGACTGACGAAGTTAAAGTACGTATCATTGGTTCTGGTGTAGGTGCGATCACTGAGTCTGACGTGACACTGGCTGAATCTTCAGAAGCAGTTCTACTCGGCTTTAACGTACGTGCGGACAACGCTGCGCGTCAAAAAGCAGATGCAGACAGTATCGACATTCGTTACTACTCAATCATCTATCAATTGATTGATGATGTGAAAGCAGCAATGAGCGGTAAGCTTGCACCAGAACATCGTGAAACGATTCTGGGTGTTGCGCAAGTACGTGAAGTATTCCACTCAAGTAAGTTTGGTGCGGCTGCGGGCTGTATGGTACTTGAAGGCGTATTGCATCGTAACAAACCGATTCGCGTATTACGTGATGACGTGGTTGTGTTCCAGGGCGAGCTTGAATCTCTTCGTCGCTACAAAGAAGTGGTTGAAGAAGTTCGTGCCGGTATGGAATGCGGTCTTGCGGTGAAAGGCTATAAAGACATCAAAGCACTTGATAAGATCGAAGTGTACGATGTTCAACTGATTAAACGGAGTCTTTAATGGCGGGTAGTCAACGTCTGAAGCGTATGGCGGATACAGTACAGCGCGAGTTGTCAGAACTGATCCGTCAGGAGCTGAAAGATCCACGCTTAGGTGGTCTTGTGACCATCTCTGCGGTGAAGGTGAGCCCAGACCTGGGATATGCGGAAGTTTATGTCACTGTGATGGGACGTGAACTTGGCGATGAGCAAAGCCAAGAAGCCAATAAAGAAACTTTGGATGTGTTGAACAAAGCATCTGGTTTCCTGCGCCACGAGCTGAGTCGTCGTATCAAAACCCGTATTACGCCTCGTCTACGTTTCCATTACGATAAGACCAATGCATATGGTAACTATATGTTTGGTCTGATCGCTGAAGCAGTGAAGGACTTACCTGAAGCTGAAGCAAAAAAAGATGATGAATAAGTCTTAGGACTAAAAAAGCCACCTTCGGGTGGCTTTTTTTATCTCTCTATTTTGAGACTTGGGAGAACTGGAATCGCTTGCTCAATTAATCTAAATCATCATTGCGATTGATTTTCTTTTCATAAAAGGTACGACGGCGTGAACGCTGCCAAGGCAGGGGACGTTCCAGCGTTTCCGGCACTTCGCCACTCAAAGAGCGTAACCGCAAATGCAATGCAGCCTGTGCCATCAGATTGGCGGATACCGGCGCAGTAATAAAGGCAAACAGGGTAATCAGCACTTCAGCAAAACCGAAACGGCCATACATGGCAGAGAAAATCATCGCCGCAATTAAAAAACTGCCGAGGCCCAAAGTACTGGATTTGGTCGGTGCATGCAGACGCATGAACAGATCGGGCAAACGCACCATCCCAATTCCGCCGACCAGCATAAAGAAAGCACCAATCAATAGAAAAATCGACACCAGTATTTCTAAAATTAAAGACATTTAAAAACTCCTAGTCGATGACATGGCCAGTGGTAAAATAACGCGCCAAGGCTGCGGTAGAGACAAAGCCTAGCATCGCGACCAAGAGAGCGCCTTCAAACAGAAAGGTGCTGCTCCAGTAAATGCCTAAAATCACCACCAGGCAGGTGGCATTCAGAAACAGGGTGTCCAGTGCCAGCAGGCGGTCCACAATAGAGGGGCCGGTAATCAGCCGGATCAGACACAGTAACATGGAGATGGTTACCGCACCCAGACAAATCAATAATGCATAAGGTAGAATCGTCATGCTTTTTCTCCTGATCGTGCATTAAAAATCTCAATGAGCGGGCGTTCATAGCGCTGTTTGATCGTTTCGATTTCTGCTGCTTCATCCTCTGTGCTTAAGGCATGCACCAGAATATCACCACGATCCTGGTCAATCCCTGCAGATACCGTGCCCGGTGTGGTGGTAATAATCATCGCCAGCAAGGTGTTGACTTCTTCATGTTCGGTATCTAAAGGCACACGGAACCATTTCGGATGCAGGTTCTTGGTTGGACCAAGCACCAGTTTTGCGACTTTAATATTGGCTACTACAATATCCCAAACTACGACGAAGAACAGGTGCAGGGCAGGAGTCCACTGGATATTGGGGGTATAGTCAATAAAGGGTTCGACCATACGTGGAATGATGACTGCGAGTAGCAAGGCCATCAGCAGGGTTCCAGCGTCCAGGCTGTGTGCCAGTAAAACCCAGCTCAGTCCTACAATCACAGAAACCAGCGGATGCGGGAACCAGCGTTGAAATAATGATTCAGCCATTAAGGTCCCTCCGCCGGTTTAAGTTGATTATCATCATATTCGGTCTGTTCAATGTGCTGCTGGTCAATCTGGCGTTGCTTGAATTCAGAAATATGTTCACCCTTCAAGGTCGCTTCTGAAATTACATAAGGAATCAGATGCGCATTAGGATCTATCACCTCACCACCATATTTGGTTTCTGGCAAATACTTCGGATCGAATGGCTGGACGCTAATAAACTGACCTTCTGCATCCGGTTTTAACAGCGCGGCTTCATAGACCGAATTGTTTTTGATCTGTTCCGCAGTCTGATAATTATATTGATAAATCGGTCCGGCAAACACCACGTAGGCGGTTAAGCTCACAAGCAATATATAAATCACCCGGTCATTGCGTGCCGGTGCTTTACTCGGTAGGGCTTCATATTTATGAAACTCTTCAGAATCAAGATCATCTTCAGGTCTGCTCGAACGCCAGAACAGGATAAAACCGACCCGGGTAAAAGCCAGAATACTGAGAAAACTTACCAGCAAAATGGTCAGGATAATAATCATCTGATAATCTGAATTAGCAGAAGCCTGCAAAATAAAGATTTTACCGAAGAATCCACTAAACGGTGGCAGGCCTGCCATCATCAAGGCGATGATGAAATAGACAATCGAAACCAGCTTGTTCTGTTTCATCAGTGGGGCGATTTTAAAATGATCTTTAAATTCGCCACGCTGTGAGGTAATCCAACCCGACAGAATATAAAATGCGGCCGCAATCAGGGTGCTGTGTACCAGGTAATATAGCGCACCCGCCCAAGCCGCAGTATTATTCAGGCCAATGGCCACCAAAATCGTTCCGACTGAAGACAGCACCATAAAACCGACAAAACGGCGCAGACGTTCGGTGCCAATCGCACAGATCACCCCATAGACGGATGTGACCAGGCCAATCACCAGCAGACAGTTCATCAGAATCTGATGGCTATATTCATCATCAAAAACCGTGCCGTTGATCCGCAAAATCGCATAAATCCCGACTTTGGTCATGATGGTAAAGAGCGCTGCAACAGGTGTGGTGGCCACGGCATAGGTTTTGGGTAACCAGAAACCCACCGGCAACATTGCGGCTTTAATCCCAAACACCACAAACAGCATCAAGCCACCGGCAACGGCCAGTTTGTGCTGATCTTCTGCAAGTGTTGGCATCAAACGGGCTACATCGGCCATATTCAGACTGCCGACACTGCCATAAATCATTCCGAGTCCAATCAGGAACAGCGCAGACGCTAGCAGGTTGATGGTGACGTAATGAATTCCCAGCTGAAAACGTGCCTTACCTTGTCCATGCAACAGCAGTACATAGGACGCCATCAGCAAAATTTCAAAGAACACGAACAGGTTAAACAAGTCACCGGTTAGGAATGCACCAGTCAGACCCATCAGCAGGAAATGCACCATGGCATGGAAATAACGGCCGCGTAAGTCCCATTCTTTGCTGGCATACCAGACCACAGGCAAGGCGAGCGCATAGGTCAATACCAGCATCATGGCCGAGAGCTGATCCAGCACCAGCACGATCCCGAATGGTGCTGCCCATTCGCTGAGGGTGTATACGCTGATTTGGCCCTCGCTGCTGTTTATCAGATAGCTAACGGCAATGATCAGGCCCAAGATTCCCGAGAGATGGCTGATACCACGACGCCAGGGTTGACGCCAGTCCGTGATCAGAGAGCCTGCACCCGGATTTCCCAAAAGTACCAAGGCAAAAGCGGTAAAGGCCGGCAAAAGAATGCTGAAAATAGGAGTATGTTGAGTCCAGAAATTGAGAAGATCAGTCATTAAGGCTCATCCTCACGTGGATCAATCTGGGGGATATCTTCTTTTGAGTCAACGTGGTCTGTTCCTGATTCGTAGCGGCTACGCAGTGCCAGTTGGACAATAAAGGCAGTGGTGGCAAAGCCAATCACGATGGCCGTCAGCACCAGTGCCTGAGGAAGAGGATCTGTCACATTCGAAGCTTCGGTTAATACTGCAGGCGAATTCATCTGAATCCGGCCCATGGCAAATAAAAACAAGTTGACCGCATAACCACTCATGGCCAAGCCCAACACCACCGGGAAGGTACGCGCCCGCAGGATCAAATAGATGCCTGTGGCTGTCAGCAGGCCAATCGCGGAGGCTAATAAAAATTCTAAACTGATCATTCTATTATCCTCTTGGTACTGGGCCAGACATGCTTGAGTGACGTGAATCGCCCAAGACAGAAATCATCAGCATGGTGGCACCGACGACAGTGACATAGACGCCGACATCGAATAGCGCAGCCGAAGCTAAATGCATTTCTCCAATAATGGGCGGAGAGACATAAATATGTGCACTGGTCAGGAATGGACGTGACCAGAACCAGGCTGCGATTCCAGTCAATCCTGCAATCGTTAAGCCGATCCCGATCCAGATTTCATACAGGCGACCGGATTTGGCGCCAAGCAACTGTTCGGTTTTGTCCTGTCCCACTGCGATATATTGAATAATAAGTGCCAGTGAAGTCACTAGTCCGGCAATAAAACCACCGCCCGGCAGGTTATGGCCACGCATAAAGATATACAGGCTGACTACCAGCGCGACCGGCAAAATCCAGGATGCGGTAATACGCAACATCAGCGGGGATGGGTTAAAACGATAGGTCAGGCCCTGAGTCATGGTGGTACCATGCGCACGCATGCCATCCATCAGGCTCAGAACACCAATCGCCGCAATGCCGAGTACAGTAATTTCGCCGAAGGTATCGAAACCACGGAAATCGACCAGAATCACATTCACCACATTGGTGCCGCCGCCCAGAGGAATGGACTGTTGCAGGAAGAACCATGAAATGGAATTGTGATCACGGGTCATGATCAGCCAGGCAATTGCCGCAATCCCGAGACCGCCGCCCAAGGCAATAATGGCATCACGCCAGCGACGGGTCGGACTCGATTCATACGGTGTTAACTGAGGCAGTAAAGATAAACTCATCAGGAGCAGAACCGTGGTGACCACATCGACCGTAATCTGGGTCAATGCCAGATCGGGCGCCGAGAAGCCGATAAAGACCATGGTGACGACCAGGCCGACTGCACCGCTAATCAGTACCGCTTTAATCCGCTCATGATGGAACCACAGCAGCATCCAGCAGGCAGAGAACAGCAGTAACCACAAGATAATCGCCAGGGCAGGGGCATGGGTCAGCTCGCGTGTACCCGTACCCACTGCATTGCTGAGTAATGGGAACCCCACCAGCCCGACGGTAAAAATTACAATCCACAATAAATAGCTTTGCAATTTGCCATTTTCAGTGGCACGGCGGAAACGGCGTGAATTCAGCAGCAAATTTTTCAAAAACAGGTCGAACAGCACTCGGCCCTGTAAGCGGCCCAGTTTTGGATCCAGGTCGATTTCACGTAAGGCGCCACCTTTGGCGAGAGAAAAGTAAAAGATTATTCCGCCGAGCAGAGCAATCACACTCATCAGCAGGGGCAGGTTGAAACCATGCCAAAGCGCCAGATGAGTACCTTCAAAATCAAAATTTTGGGTCGTCGCTTGAGTGGTGCTATTGACAATTTTTTCCACCAGAAGAGCGGGCAATAGACCGACTAAAATACATAAAATTGCTAACAAAGTGGCCGGTGCGCGCATACCAAACGCAGGTTCATGTGCATCTTTATTCGGGACCTGCTTGCCTAACGGACCATCGAAAAAGACTCCATGCACCAGTCGAATGGAATAAGCCACCGCAAAAATCCCGGCCAGTGTCGCGACAATAGCGGAGCCGACCATAAGTGGGCCACTTAAACTGGCGACCAGTTCGGTAAAGAACATTTCCTTGGACAGGAAACCATTGGTCAACGGTACACCCGCCATGGATGCTGCCGTGATCATGGTCAATGTTGCGGTAAAGGGCAATAATTGCCATAGGCCAGACAGTTTACGTAAGTCACGAGTCCCGGATTCATGATCGATGATTCCGGCAATCATAAACAGTGCTGCTTTAAAGGTGGCATGGTTAATAATATGGAAAATCGCTGCTGCAACAGCCAATGGTGAACCAATCCCGAGCAGACACATGATCAGACCTAAATGGCTGATAGTTGAATAGGCGAGCAAGCCTTTCAGGTCTTCCTTAAAAATGGCAAAGAAGGCGGCCATGCACAGGGTAAACAGACCGACAAAGGTCACAATATTATGAAACAGTGCAGCACCGGCAAAGATCGGGAGCAAACGTGCTACCAGGAATAAACCGGCTTTGACCATGGTGGCCGAGTGCAAATAGGCAGAGACCGGTGTCGGTGCAGCCATGGCATTCGGCAACCAGAAGTGGAACGGGAACTGCGCACTTTTGGTAAAGGCACCAAGTAAAATCAGCAACAAGGTTGGAACAAATAAATGATGGGACTGAATCTGCTCAGTCATCGTCAGGATTTGGTCAAGCTGATAAGTGCCGGTGATTTGACCGAGCAGGACAAAACCGCCCAGCATCGCCAGACCACCCATTCCGGTAATGGTCAGAGCCATACGCGAACCACGTTGCGCCGCTTCGTAATTGCTCCAGTAACCTACCAGCAAGAAGGATGAAATACTGGTCAGTTCCCAGAAAACCAATAAGATAATCAGGTTATTCGACAATGAAATTCCGAGCATCGCCGCCATAAACAGCATCAGCAGGAGATACAGTTTGCTCAGTGAATTTTTTGGATTAAGGTAATAATAGGCATAAATATAAATCAGGGTGCCAATGCCGCTGATCAGCAAGGCAAACAGCAATCCCAGAGAATCCAGGCGAAAACTGAAATCGATGCCGAGCTGGGGCAGCCAGGACCAGGTCTGGGTAATCACTGCGCCGTCAAATATGGCAGGCGCCTGACTCAATAATAATAAGAAACTGCTGAGGCTGACACCAATTGCCCCTAAAGCCGTTACCCCGCGCGAAAATTGTTTCAGCCACGAGACAAGGGTTGTGCCTAATACTAACGGTAACAATATAATAATCGGCAGCACACTCGTATCCATTGTCATGATTTAGGTTTTGACCAACCTAAGGTGAATCTTTATCTTTCAAGGACTACAGGACCACAAGGAGCGACCCAAACTTCTCAATCTTGAAAGCCAAAAGAATATTCAAAAAGAATATAAAACAGTTGTATTGCGCAACTTATAAACGATAGCAAATTCCGATTTTACAATGAAATTCGCAAATAAAACCGATCATATTACAGGATAACAACAACATCAACGTTTTTATGTGGAACTTATAAATTATACGCCGGCTCGGTTTTAACAGGTGCTGCATGCTTAAACAGATCATCCAGAAGTGACCGAAAATTAAGATTAAATTGCAGGCATTGATTGTAAATTTGACTCAAAACAGTTCAATCATGGCAAAAGATAATGCTGGAAAAGGCTCCCTTATTGACTCAAACAGTCGCGCTTATTTTTTTGAATCTGTTTAGAGCGACTGAGGTAGCGTCGGATGATGTTCCTGAGTAAGTAGGGCTAGCAGTTCCTGCTGCTGTTCCGGATTTAACTGTTGCTGAATCATTTGCAATACAACAAGCGGTGTGACAGGTTCGGTGACCGTTTCCAATAAAGTATCTTCAGGTGAAATATCTCTATTTCGCTGCAGTTCCAGCTCTGCGTAGATCTGATCAAACTGGGTTTTCATACTTTCAAGATGAATGGGGTGCAGCTTTTTATTTTCCAGTTTCAGACATTGAAAAGCGTGTGCCTGTTCCAGTAATTCAGGCCGGTTGCCGGTCGCAATAATCTGCAAGTTAGGAAAAGCCTGATGCAGGCGTGACAGGATCACTGCTGCCATCTCCTGATCCAGTTGATGATCAATTGCATCAATCAACAAAACGCCTGTACCTTCCTGGCACGGAAATAAACTGTTGGGATTCAACAGGCAAAGACGCCGTACAATGTCACCCACCAGCGCAATCCAGTTGCGGATACTGTTGGGCAGTTGCTGAAAACTAAAGGTCTGTTGCTGATAGGTCACCATCAGTTGCAGCTTGGGCTGATATTTTAAATACATCTGGCTGACTTCTGGCAAGATCAGCGACAGGGCCTGTTTTAAAGCGGTGAGATTCGGTGCATGCAGATGTGCCTGGGCTTTCTCGATCTGCCGGGCCAGTTCATCTCCGCGAATGTTTTCAGACTGCTGCAAGGCACGCGACAAAATTTGGTCCATAATCTTGGCACTTTGCGCATTTTCAATATCACTGATTTCACGAAACCATTCAAAAAAACGGACAAAAGTGGTGAAAGGAATTGCAGCTATTTCATAAGCATGTGCGGACTGGAGAATGGCCGGGTTATTTTTGCTGAGCAGATTGACTTCATTGGTAAAGCGTTCAGCCGGATAATAGGCAATTAGCGGCAAGCCGAGTAGGGGATCGTGCAAGCGGGCTTTGTGATACAGGCTGAGCACGCTCTCAAGCTGTGAGGTTTCTGCTTTGCTAAAACCCAGACCCTGACTGTTTAGGGTCTTGTAGATTTGCCATGAACAGCTTTGTAGGTTCGCAGGCTCGGACTGACGGGATTCTGGCAAGCTGCCCATCTCTTCAGGAAAACCAATCCGGATATCAATTTTGGATTGCAGCCGGTTTTGCATGATGTCCTGATCTTGCATTACCAGACCCGCGGCACGGCTGTCGCGATAACGGGCTGCAAACCAGGTCAGTGCCTGATAGCTAAAACGTAAAAGCGTGGTTTTGCCAGCTCCCTGATTGCCCAGAATCAAGGTGACCGGGCATTGCGGATAATTAAACTGGAGCTGAATGTCGGAAAAATGCAGAGTGTGTTTCAGTTGGAGCGCTTGGATGTGCATAGATCACCTGTCCTATGATGTTTACATCCATGCCATGCACTTTAACCGACTGCCTGCCGAAGCGACTGCGGCATTTTGATCTTCAGTTGCTGAATCAGGTCATAAATGTGATGAATATTTAAACTCACTTTAGCACGTGTACAGGCCACGTAAAGTAATCTTAATTCTTCATCACTAATTTTATGGTCTTTTTCATTGAGCTTAAACTGATAGTCATCTTCAATATGAACCCGATCCCATTCCAGACCTTTGGCCTTGTGCGCCGTGGAAATAATATAGTCAGCTTGGGCAATCGGGGTGATTTTAGCCAGGGCTTTTTTCAGCGGATCAGTCCCATGTTCGTCCACCAGTTTGACCAGTGGCTTGATGTCACTGCCTTCATTGGTTTCACAATATTCATGGACATCATGCCAGGAGTTGAACCAGGCCAGTTCCGGCACATCAACCACACGTTTGCCCTGTTTCAGCATGGCAGCCGCATCGACAAAACGATTCAGTTTGACATGGTCGGCTTGCAGGCTGACTTTATCACCACGAACTAAACCCGCTAATAACAATTCCATGGCGCGGGCATTGGTCCGGCATAAAATTGCATCGCGCATTTTGGTATGCGGTTTATTCACGACTTTAGAGTCTAATTGCGGATTGCCGAGTAAAGGCACAGTTTCATTTAAGGCACCTAAAATGGCATTGGCATTCAGGGCAATTTCAGGACCGAAACGAAATGAGGTGGTCAGACGTGATTCTGGTAAGGGCAGTTGCTGCATGGCATTGACTGCACCACGCCAGGCATAAATCTGCTGATGCGCGTCTCCGACATAAATCACCTGGGTGCTGCGCTGTTTCAGCAAAATCCCCAGCATTAAGGGATCGGCATCCTGTGCCTCATCGAATAGCACATAATCGGCCGGGATATTCGGTTCAGACAGCGCCCAGAGTTTCAGGTAAATGTCATGACCGATGCCGGCCTGATGATTTGGATCAATCGACTCTAACCAGCGTCGCTCGACTGCCGGATAAAGTTTCTTCTGTAAAGTCTCGATATCATCCGAATGCAGCCAGCTTGGCGCCTGAATATGCCGCGGGGCAGGATACTGCGAACTGGTCGAGCAGAAATAGCCGACCGCATTGGCAACCAAACTTGCCAGACGCGAAGGCATCAAGACATATTTTTCATAACGCCCACCCATCATACGGCGCATCGTCATCGGTTCAAGCCGGTATTCTTTGGCAATAAAACTTGGACTCAAGCGTGGCAAGCGCAGTTTGTCAGTGACTCCACGTGGAACACTGCGAAACGCCAGCGAGTGAAAAGTACGGCAATCGACACCTCGGTGAAACTTGGCCTGCGCTTCACTGGCAATGGCCTTGTTAAAAGCCAGATACATGCCACGTCTTTGTGGCATGGCATCACTGATCATTTGCAGGGTAGTGGTTTTACCTGTGCCCGCATAGGCAATCACCTTAAAGGATTTACCCAGACGTGCGTTATCAATGGCAGTCGCCTGCTCATAGGTCGCGGTCGGTTTTTTTAAATCAGACACAGATGAATTCAAGGCTTAATGCTGACGGTTGGCTTTTTCAACCAGGCCGGATAAGCCTTGGCGACGTGCCAGTTCATTTAATACCAATTGCACATCCAGGTCGAAATAGCCGAGCATGACGATAGTATGGAACCACAGATCTGCCACTTCATAGATCAGATCATTTTTATGGTCTGCGGAAGCATTCTGATCAAAATCTTTGGCTGCCAGCACGGTCTCAAAGCTTTCTTCACCGACTTTTTCCAGAATCTTGTTCAGGCCTTTATGGTAGAGCTTGGCCACATAAGATGAATCTGGATCGGCCTGTTTGCGTTCTGCCATCATCTGACCCAGATAAGACAGGACTTCGACCTGTTCAGATTGGGCGGTTGACGCTTCCATCGCCAGCGTATGCGGATTCGTGGATTTTTCGCCATAAATCGCAGAGGGATCTTTCAACTGTGCATCGACAATTTCCCAGCCATTTGGCGTGAGCTTGCGATAGAAGCATGATTCACGGCCAGTATGGCAGGCAATGCCACCATGCTGTTCAATTTGCAGCACAATCACGTCGGCATCACAGTCCAGACGGATTTCATGTACGGTTTGAAAATGTCCTGATTCTTCGCCCTTATGCCATAACTTGCTGCGTGAACGGGAGAAATACACCGCCTGATTTTTTTCAGCAGTTAAAGCCAATGCTTCACGGTTCATCCAGGCCACCATCAACACACGTCCAGTTTGATGATGCTGGGCAATGGCAGGGACTAATCCTTGATCGTTAAATTTTACTTCATCGAGCCATTGCGCGTTGTTCATAAGGGTTTCCATCATTTCAATCAAAATATAAAAATACGGATAGGAAATATCCGCTGATAGTGTACGTGATCTCGCAGCATTTGCGGCAAAAATCTGTGTTGATCAGGACAGGCTGTGTCGTGGTTTTTTAAATCAGTCCACTTTATTTCAGATCTTGCAAAACTGAGACAGAGAAAAGCCGCCCAGTCGGCGGCTCGTATTTCCAGCAATCATCCGTCTGAAAAATTACCAGTGTTCGCCCGGGAACAAACGTGCATATGCTTTTTGCACCAAGTTTAATTTTTGTGGTTGACCCACAGATGCAGTTGAACTTGGGAACAGGTTATAACCAATCGACATCAAGACATTGTTGATATCCGGTGCAATTGAATAGGTAATGGAAGCCAGACGGCCCAAACCGGTCGCCACTTTCTTCGGACGTTTCACAATCGCATAGGCAACCAGGTCAGCCGCCTGTTCCGGAGAGAGCGTTGGGACATATTTATAAATTTTAGTTGGCGCAATCATCGGAGTACGCACCAAAGGCATATAGATCGACGTGATTGCGATTTTATGTGAATGCACTTCTGCAGACAAACAGCGGCTAAAGGCATCCAGCGCAGCTTTTGATGCGACATAGGCCGAAAAGCGGGTAGCATTGGCCAGTACGCCAATTGAGCTGATGTTAATAATGTGACCCGCGCGACGAATCATCATTTGCGGCAGGATATTCATCACCAGACGCACCGCGCCGAAATAGTTCAGCTGCATGGTCCGTTCAAAATCATGAAAACGATCTACCGACTCATGCACGGCACGGCGAATCGAACGTCCTGCATTATTGATCAGAATATCAATATGATCGACTGAGGCAATAATCTGTTTGGAAACTTCATCAATCGCTTCCATATTGTTTAAATCACATGGAAAGATTGAGGCTTTGCCGCCTTTGGCTTCAATTTCTGATTTTACTTGTTCTAGGGTTTCCTGAGTACGGGCCACCAGTAAAACATGGGCACCTGCATCAGCCAGTTGATGTGCTGTCGTTAAACCAATACCGCTGGATGCACCGGTAATCAGGACGGTTTTACCTGCAACACGTTTTTCCAGTTGTTTGTGTAGTCTAGTTTTCACGTTTGTTATCCCTAATTTGAAGTCAGCGTTCAAATTATTTTTATTAAAGGTCTATGGCGCTCTAACAGAATATGAGAGCGAAGGTGAGTCCAGATATGATAACCAATTCTTCAGGAAAATCTATAAATTAAACTATTGAAATTAAAATAAAAATTAGAGTAATTGCTCTATTTGTGTTCACTCTTTCATTTAACTTTTAACATGAAAATAAAAAGCAAAGCAAGTGGCTGTTTTAGAAAATAAATAAAAAAACCTCACCAGAAATGATGAGGTTTTGAATCGGCTCGGGCACTTTTTTAAACGGTCGCCAGCGCCTGTTCCAGATCGGCAATCAGGTCATCAATATGTTCAATCCCGATGGATAAACGCACCATATCTTCACTGACACCTGCTGATTTTAACTCCTCGGCATTGAGCTGACGATGCGTAGTGGTCGCCGGATGGCAGGCCAGACTTTTGGCATCGCCGATATTAACCAGACGTGTAAACAGTTGCAGGGCATCAATAAAACGTGTGCCGCCTTCGAGACCATGTTCTACCCCAAAGGTCAGAATGGCAGAAGGTTTACCTTTCACATATTTCTGTGCCAAGGCATGCTGTGGGTGATCTTTCAGGCCGGCGTAATTGACCCATTTCACTTTAGGATGTTTTTGCAGATATTCAGCGACTTTCAGTGCATTTTCGGTATGACGTTCCATACGCAAGCTTAAAGTTTCCAGACCTTGCAGAATCAAAAACACATTCTGCGGACTGATCGCAGCGCCGGTATTACGCAGTGGCACTACACGCGCACGTGCGATATATGCTGCTTCCCCCAAAACTTCGACATAGTTCACGCCATGGTAGCTTGGATCAGGCGTATTCAGGGCAGGGAAACGTTCAGGGTATTTACCCCACGGGAATTTGCCGCTATCCACAATAATGCCGCCAATTGAATTGCCATGACCACCGATATATTTGGTCAGGGAATGCACCACAATATCCGCACCAAAGTCGAAAGATTTTTGTAGTACTGGGGTGGCAACGGTATTGTCGACAATCACCGGTACGCCATATTCATGTGCAATTTTAGCAATGGCTTCCAGATCAATAATATTACCCAGTGGATTACCAATCGATTCGACAAAGACCAGTTTGGTTTTTTCATCAATCAAGTCACGCAGACTTTCCGGCTTTTCATAATCAAAGAAACGGACTTCAATGCCCTGTTTTGGTAGGGTATGGGCAAAGAGGTTATAGGTACCGCCATATAGCGTTGACACAGAAGCAATGTTGTCACCCGCTTCCGCAATGGTCTGAATCGCATAAGTAATCGCAGCCATGCCAGAGGCCAAAGCCAGCGCGCCAATTCCACCTTCCAGTGCTGCGACACGTTGTTCCAGAACCGCAGTGGTCGGGTTCATAATTCGGGTATAGATATTGCCCTGAACCTTTAAATCAAAGAGATCGGCCCCATGTTGAGTATTGTCAAAGGCATAAGACGTGGTTTGGTAAATCGGCACTGCAACAGCTTTGGTGGTTGCTTCTGGGGTATAACCTGCATGAATCGCAAGGGTTTCTGCTTTATAACTCATTCTGTTTGATCTTCTTGTTTAAGTTTATGGCTTGAGTGTAGCATTTTCACATATGAGTAAAAGTGCAATTTTATTGAAATAAATATATGAAATATTCATATATCGACCTGGATTTGAGTCATTTATTTTACTGAAAACAGTTGTTTAAAAAAACATCATCAATAAACTTGTAACAATGCATTGAAGTTCATGGCAATGGCTTATGTTTTCGCAGCTTTCTGCGTATAATAGCCGATTATTTTTTCGCTCATTTTTGAGCTGGGGTGGTTGTTTTAACCCCATTTGGTTTTTCAGTTGAGGAGTCCTACGTGGCCCAATATATTTACACGATGAACCGAGTGTCGAAGATGGTTCCGCCTAAGCGCGAAATCCTGAAAGACATCTCCTTATCATTTTTCCCAGGCGCTAAAATTGGTGTGCTTGGTTTAAACGGTGCAGGTAAATCTACCTTGCTTCGTATTATGGCGGGCGTAGATAAAGATTTCTCTGGTGAGGCACGTGCGCAACCGGGTACAAAAATCGGTTATCTTGAGCAAGAACCACCTTTAGATGAAACCAAAGACGTTCGTGGTAACGTTGAAGATGGTTTACGTGAACCTCTTGATGCTTTAGCGCGTCTGGATGAAGTCTTTGCTGAATATGCAGCAGAAGATGCAGATTTCGATGCACTTGCGAAAGAGCAAGAGAAGCTTGAAGCGATTATCCAGACTTGGGATGCGCATAACCTTGCCAACCAGATGGATCAAGCGGCTGCAGCATTGAACCTGCCTGCTTGGGATGCAGATGTATCTAAGCTTTCAGGTGGTGAGCGCCGCCGTGTGGCACTTTGCCGTTTACTTCTGTCTAAACCAGACATGTTGCTTCTCGATGAACCGACGAACCATTTAGATGCTTCTTCTGTATCTTGGTTGGAACGTTTCTTGAAAGACTTCCCGGGTACCATCGTTGCGATTACGCACGACCGTTACTTCCTGGATAACGTAGCTGAATGGATTCTTGAGCTTGACCGTGGCATGGGTATTCCGTATCAAGGTAACTATTCTTCTTGGCTTGAGCAGAAAAATGCCCGTTTAGAGCAAGAGAACAAGCAGGAAGAATCTTTTGCTAAAGCATTGAAAAAAGAACTTGAATGGGTTCGTTCTAATGCCAAAGGTCAGCAAAAGAAAAACAAAGCGCGTATGGAGCGTTTTGAAGAGCTTAACTCGCGCGAATTCCAGCAACGTAACGAAACCTCTGAAATCTACATTCCACCTGGTCCACGTCTGGGCAACAAGGTTGTAGAAGTTGAAGGCATCAGCAAATCGTTTGGTGATCGTTTACTGTACAAAGATTTAACTTTCACAGTACCACCTGCTGCAATTGTGGGTATCGTGGGTGAGAACGGTGCAGGTAAAACCACGCTATTCCGTATGATGACTGGCGAACAGCAACCTGATACCGGTACGGTAACACTGGGTGAGTCAGTGAAAGTTGCTTATGTCGGTCAGATCCGTGACACGCTAGACAACAACAAAACTGTTTGGGAAGAAGTATCTGGTGGTCTAGACATCTTGAAGATTGGTGATTACGAAATCGCATCTCGTGCGTATATCGGTCGCTTTAACTTTAAAGGCCAAGATCAGCAAAAGCGCGTAGGTCAATTGTCAGGTGGTGAGCGTAACCGTTTACAACTTGCGAAAATCCTGCAAATGGGTGCAAACGTGATCTTGCTGGATGAACCATCGAACGACTTGGACATCGAAACCTTGCGTGCACTTGAGGATGCCATTCTGGTATTCCCGGGTACTGTGATGGTGATCTCGCATGACCGTTGGTTCCTGGATCGTATTGCAACGCACATCTTGTCATTTGAAGGTGAAACCCCTGAATTCTTCACTGGTAACTATGCTGAGTTTGAAGAATATCGCCGTAAGCGTGATGGTGATGATCTTGTAGCGAAGCGTCAAAAATATCGCAAAATCGGTGTTTAATCATCTCCGACTTTTGTAAATAAAAAAACCAGCCTCAGGGCTGGTTTTTTTATGTTTATTATATGGTGGAGGGTAAATTAGATTTCCCACTCATGATTACATTCACGGCATTTCCATTTCTTTTGTGTTTGCATGAATGCCTGCATTGAAATTTTAAAATCAGGTAGATCTTTATAGAACATAAAACCTGCGATCAAAGAAAGAATAAAGACGATCACAGTCGCAGTCTGTAAAGTGGTACCTGCACCATCGCCAAAAATCCACATCGCGATGCTAATAATGACCAGTAATAATAACAGGAACAGGGCAGGGACCAGAAACATTAAGCTTTTAGGAACCACTGGACGTGGAGCTGCTTGACCTGGCTGGGCCACTGGCATGATTTTCGGGCTTTGACACTTAGGGCAACGATATTGCATTACAACTCCAAAATTCTAAATTACTGATTATTTTATCGGAAGATGCGAAGAAACCGAAATATTGCCCAACATAAAATATACAGGCAATAAAAAACCCAAGTCGCAATGCTTGGGTTTTTTATAAGATGACAACAATATATTATGGTCATCTTGAATATGGCGTCCCTACGGGGATTCGAACCCCGGTTACCGCCGTGAAAGGGCGATGTCCTAGGCCTCTAGACGATAGGGACAATTGAGGCAAATAACACAGCTAAAGCAAGACTTGATTTGGTGGAGTCAAGGAGGATCGAACTCCTGACCTCTACAATGCCATTGTAGCGCTCTACCAACTGAGCTATGACCCCAGTCTGTGTGAGCGCTATATTAGGGATATCGCGCTCACACGTCAACACAAAAATTAATTAAGCTTGATCAACTGCTTCATTTTTCGGCAACTTTAAGCTTTCATTAAGTTTTTCCCAGACTTTCAGCTCTTTTTTACTTGGACCACCGACAATTTCCAGCGCATGACGTAAGCGTGCAAAAGTTAAATCCGGACCAATGGTCACCATCGTTTGCATTACTGGTGTAGACGCAGTCGAACCAGCGATCGCAATAAAGAATGCAGGCATGAAGTCGCGCAACTTGATTTCCATTTGTGCGGCCAAGTCCATCAAGGTCTGGCTCACCGTGTCGTTATTCCAAGTAAACAGGCTTTCTAAACGCCAAATTGCGAATTGAAGACTTTGACGTACCTGTTCATCCGACAGTTTCTTGCTTTCAAACTGTTCTTTAGACAGGGTCGGGAAGTGGTTGAAGTAATGCGCAGACCAATTTACTGCTTCAGAAAGCAGGTTAATACGTGGTTGAATCGCAGCCGCAATTTCTTCTAACTTGGCACGATCTGCTTTCCAGGCCAATAATGTGTCTAGAAGTTCAGCCGGGCTGAGTGCCTTGATCCATTGACCGTTTAACCAGTTTAGTTTCTCGACATCAAAGATCGGACCACCAAGTGATACACGTTTGATATCAAAATGTTCAATCATTTCTGCCAGAGTGAATTTTTCACTTTCATCTGGCATTGACCAGCCCATACGACCTAGGTAGTTCAACAAGGCTTCAGGTAGTACACCGATGTCTCTATAGTAGTTAATTGAGGTCGGGTTTTTACGTTTAGACAGCTTAGATTTATCCGGGTTACGCAGCAGTGGCATGTGGCATAGTACCGGCATGTCCCAACCGAAATATTGATACAGTAACTGATGTTTCGGCGCAGATGGAATCCATTCTTCACCACGAATTACGTGGGTGATTTGCATCAAATGATCATCTACTACGTTTGCTAAATGGTAGGTTGGGAGGCCATCGGTTTTTAGCAGGATTTGCATGTCTACTTGCGCCCATGGAATTTCCACTTCGCCACGCAGCATGTCATTGAATTTACATACGCCTTCGGTTGGTACTTTCATACGGATGACGTGTGGTTCACCAGCGGCCAAACGACGCTCAACTTCTTCTTGAGTGAGATTCAGACCGCGACCATCATAACGTGGCGACTCACCACGTGCCTGCTGTTCTGCACGCATTTGATCTAGTTCTTCTGCAGTTGCAAAACAGTAGAAAGCATGGCCTTTCTCTACCAGTTCCAAGGCATAATTTTTATAGATATCCATACGTTCTGACTGGCGGTACGGCGCATGCGGGCCACCGACATCAGGACCTTCAGACCAGTTCAGACCCAGCCAGCGCAATGAATCCAGGATCATTTTTTCAGATTCAGGCGTTGAGCGCAGTTGGTCAGTATCTTCAATACGAAGAATGAATTCACCGCCATGCTGTTTAGCAAAACATAAGTTAAACAAGGCGATATAGGCAGTACCTACATGCGGAAAACCAGTAGGAGAAGGTGCAATACGAGTACGAACAGTCATAGCCGGATCTAATCTTAGATATAAAATTGCAGCTATTATAGCGAAAAAGCCACATCACTTAATGCTTTATTCAACATTGAATGATGTGGCTTTTAAATCCGGGAATATTCAGCGCTGTTGAGGCTGATTAAGAATGAGCGCTCGAAAAAATACTTTGGACAAAGCGGGTGAAGCGGTAATTCTGTTCTGCAAAGAAATTTTGCGAAGGTGCGACTTTAAATGCAGTCAAGACTTTTAGATTATCTTCTGTTTGAAGTGTTTTTTCAGTTTTTTGTTGCTGAATCGCTTTTTCAATCGGCGAAGTCTTGCTTTCAACAGTGCTTACTGTAGGCTTCGGCAAATCTGTCTTCACAACAACGGCATGACCGAGTTGAATCGAGAACAACATAATCAGGCTTAGGATGCTGGCTGTGAATAATGTAAATTTCATATCCAAACTTCCTCCTTACTTCTGGTTGGTTTTATTTTGTTAAAAATGTTTTTTTAATACTCTGTCTACAATTTAATCACAGTTGATCATAAAGAAGTAGAACCAAGTCACATTTTTTACAAAAGAAATAATATAACTCTGTGGAAAATTACCAAAAATCGTAATTTCCTGTTTTGGTGGCCTATTTTTAACAGACAACTGTGAAGAGAACGTGAAGAACTGTCTTATATTGTAGCAGAAGATTACTTTTCTAGCAGAATATGTATCCGGATTTAATTGTTAGAAGATATCTCAAAATCAGAAATAGATTGTAGATATTGTTATAAATATATGATTGTTATGTTTATTTTTGATTTGTATAGTGCAGGTCATATAAACAATGAGTTACATCAAATGAAAAAAATAATAGCATCCGCAATCTTGACAATTTTAGTGGGAACAGCAGTACAGAATTCCATTGCCAAAGATTTCCTGAATGTCTCTTATGACCCGACCCGTGAATTTTATCAGGAATATAACGAAGAATTTGGCAAATTTTGGAAGCAGAAAACCGGACAAACGGTTAATTTTAAACAGTCGCATGGTGGCTCAGGCAAGCAGGCGCGTTCAGTGGTCGATGGTTTGCAGGCCGATGTGGTGACTTTGGCTTTGGCCAATGATATCGAAGAAATCGTCAATGCAGGTTTAATCGCGAAAGGCTGGCAAAAAGAGTTTCCGAGTAATTCGGCACCTTATACGTCTACGATTGTATTCTTGGTGCGTAAAGGGAATCCAAAGCAAATCAAAGACTGGAATGATCTGGCCAAAGCGGGTGTGGACATTATTACCCCAAACCCAAAAACCGGTGGTGCACCTCGTTGGATCTACCTGTCTGCTTGGGGTTATGCACTGAAACAACCGGGCGGTAATGATGCGAAAGCCAGAGAGCTGGTGAAAAAACTTTATCAAAATGTCAAAGTACTCGACTCCGGTGCGCGTGGTTCACTGACGACGTTTGCCGAGCGCGGTATTGGTGATGTGCTTTTATCCTGGGAAAATGAAGCCTTGCTGGCGACCCAAGGTCTGGGTAAAGATAAGTACGATATCGTCTATCCATCCATTTCAATTCTGGCCGAGCCATCGGTAGCGATTGTCGATAAGAACGTGAATAAAAATGGTAATACCCATCTGGCAAAAGGCTATTTGAACTATTTATATTCACCGAAAGGGCAGGAGCTTGCTGCGAAATATTTCTTCCGTCCGCGGGATGCCAAAGTCGCTAACAAATATTCGGCTCAGTTCCCGAAAATCCAGACCTTTACCATTGATAAAGTCTTTGGTGGTTGGGCTAAAGCGCAAAAAACGCATTTTATCAATGGAGCGATTTATGACCAGATTTATAATGAAAAAAGATAAGTAAGCGGTCGTCTAAATAGAATAAAGAAAATGGCTAAAGTGTTATCCATTTTCTTTATATCTAATGCATAAAATTCTATATATTAGATATAAGTAGAATAATAAATAGTATTTTTCTTTTAAAAACAAAATATTAATACAGAAAAACCTTTCATTTTATCGTGTTGTGATGTTGTAGGGTGAATTGCGATAAATGATTTTATTTCATATAGTTATATCTAATGAAGATAAACTCTGTGCTGCCATGAAAATTCAATTAAAATCGTTATTTAGTGCTGCCTTATTGGCGACTGGTTTAGGCATGACCGCGACTGCTTCACAAGCAGCAGACCGTCAGTTTCTGAATGTATCCTATGATGCTACGCGTGAGTTCTATGATGAATTTAACAAATCATTTGGCGCTTACTGGAAAAACCGCACCGGTCTGGATGTGAATTTCAAGCAGTCACATGGCGGTTCGGGCAAACAAGCACGTTCTGTGGTCGATGGTCTGAAAGGTGATGTGGTGACTTTGGCGCTGGCCAATGACATCGAAGAAATTGTGAAATCTGGTCAGATTCAGCCGGGCTGGCAAAAGGAATTCCCACACAACTCGGCACCTTATACCTCGACGATCGTATTCATGGTACGTAAAGGCAATCCGAAAGGCATCAAGGACTGGAATGACTTAACTAAACCAGGCGTACAAATTATTACGCCGAACCCAAAAACCGGTGGTTTGCCGCGTTGGGTGTATCTGTCTGCATGGGGTTATGCCGAGAAACAGCCAGGCGGTAACAAAGCCAAAGCACAGGAATTTGTCGGCAAGCTTTATAAGAACGTGAAAGTGATGGATTCTGCTGCACGTGCTTCAATGACCACCTTTGCCGAGCGTGGGATTGGCGATGTATTGCTGACTTGGGAAAATGAAGCCTTGGTCACGCAAAAAACCTTGGGTAAAAACAAGTTTGATATCGTTTATCCATCAATTACGATTTTGACTGAACCGTCAGTGGCGATTGTGGATCGTACGGTAGAGAAAAATGGCAATAAATGGTTAGCAACAGGTTATATCAATTACCTGTATTCACCATTGGGTCAGGAAATGGCAGCTAAACATTTCTATCGTCCACGTAATGAAAAAGTATTAGCGAAATATTCGGCACAGTTCCCTAAAATCAAAACCTTTACCATTGATGAAGTCTTTGGTGGTTGGGCCAATGCACAGAAAACCCATTTTGTGAATGGTGCAATTTTCGACCAGATTTATAACAGCAAACGTTAATTGATCTGCGAAGTTATCTAGATTGAAAAAAGCCTCCAAAACTGGAGGCTTTTTTGTATGAGAAAAATGCTAAAACGGTTTTCTCTATGGAAAGTAATATTTATCTACAAAAAGTCGTTTGGAGCTTTGCCTAAACAGGGTGATAATGTGCAGTTAAATTTTTCCCCCTATTGATTGAGTTTTTATGTCACATATTTCTGTATTACTTCACGAAACGATTGATGCCTTGTTGGCGGGTCGCAATACGGGAACTTATGTGGATGGGACCTTTGGCCGTGGTGGACATACGCGTTTATTGCTGTCCAAATTAGATGAAAATGCACGCGTCTATGCCTTTGATAAAGATCCACAAGCACTGGCTGTAGCAGCTGAACTCGAACAAGAAGATTCACGTTTTAAAATTATTCATGCCAGCTTTGCTGATCTGAAAGATGCATTGGCTGAAGTGGGCATTGAACAGGTCGATGGGGTGATGGCTGACTTAGGTGTTTCTTCACCGCAGCTGGATCAGGCTGAACGTGGTTTCAGTTTTATGAAAGATGGCCCGCTGGATATGCGTATGGATAACTCGCAAGGTCCGACCGCAGCAGAATGGCTGACGCAGATTGAAGAAGAAGCACTGGCGAATATCATTTTTAAATATGGTGAAGAGCGTTATAGTCGCCGTATTGCCAAGGCAATTAAGGCTGCCGGATATATTGATACCACGGCAAAGCTGGCTGAGATTGTAAAAGTAGCACACCCGAAATGGGAAAAAAATAAGCATGCTGCGACCCGTACTTTCCAGGCGATTCGTATTGCTATTAATAAGGAATTAGAAGATATTGAAATCTTCTTGCCTCAGGCCGTTGAAATCTTGAAACCTGAAGCACGTTTGGCGGTAATTAGCTTCCATTCACTAGAAGACCGTATGATTAAACAATTTATTCAAAAAGAGTCAACGCTTGAAGAAGATTCAGGCTGGGGAATGCCACAACAACAGAAAGATACGCGACGTTTAAAGAAAGTTTCTCGTGTTAAAGCCAGTGATGAGGAGGTCAAAGCCAATCCTCGTTCACGTAGCGCATGGCTCCGGGTAGCAGAACGTTTAGCTTAATAGGCAGATCATGAAAACGGAAGTGGTTGATAAAAAAACAGAAAAATTGTGGCTGAAAAAAGTTACAATCTATCTCATGCTGATATTGATGGTCTTCATCAGTGCAGTATTTGTGGTATTTCAGGTGTTTGAATACCGTCAGGACACCCGAAAACTGAGCAGCTATTTGCGTGAGCGTGATGACCTGAATGCAGAGTGGGGGCGTTTGCTGATTGAGCAGCAAACTTTTGGCGCGACGGCACAGATCGGTACGCGTGCAGTGACACAGCTGCGTATGTATTCACCTCCGGTTTCACAAAGTGTCGTGATTTCCTTACCACAAACTTCAGATGAGAAAAAATAAGGCTAGCGTTCCGACATGGTAGACAAGAGAAAGAAGCAACCGGTACGTAAAAAACAATCGGTCACCGACAAAAATGCCTCAAATGTTTATATCAATCGTTTTTACATCATGTGGGCGGTGGTGCTGCTGTGTTTTGTGACACTGATTTGCCGTGCTTTCTATGTACAGATTATTAATAAAGATTTTTTGCAAAATAAAGCCAATGCCAATATTTTAAGAACCAATACTATCAAGGCGATGCGTGGCGTAATTTATGATCGTAATGGCATTCCATTGGCGATCAGTACTCCAATCATGAAAATTGTGATTGATCCACGTGATTATTTTGACAATAAAAAACTCTATGACGAGACCATGCTGGCGCTGGAAAAAGAACCGAATAGCCGCAAGCTCAAACGTCAGCTACCGGATAAAAACCTGAATCTGGATGAGCTGGCTGATGCAGTCGGTATGGATCGGGCAGAACTGCGCAAAAAAATGGAAGAACGTCCGCGTTCACGTTATCTGATCCTGAAAAAAGAAGTTCCGCCACAACAGGCAGAACTGATCATGAAGCGTAATTTCCAGGGTGTGTATACCGAGAAAAACTATAAGCGCTATTATCCTCAGCCACAGCCAAACTCTCAGATTATTGGCCTGACCAATAGCGAAGGCAGCGGCATTGAAGGTCTGGAAATGCAGCTGAATAGCCGTCTTTCCGGAAAGGATGGCGAGCAGCAGATCATTCGCGATAAAAAAGGCAACCGGGTCAAAGAACCGGAAGTGATTAAAGAAGTTGAGCCGGGCGAAAATATTACCCTGAGTATCGACTCGCGTCTGCAATATATTATGTACCGTGAGCTGACGGCTGCTGGTGTTGCCAATAATGCCCGTTCAGCGACTGCGATTGCGGTAGATGTCAAAACCGGTGAAATTCTGGCGCTATCTTCATGGCCATCGTATAACCCGAATGATAAAAACAGCCTGCTCAACAAGGATGCCATGCGTAACCGCGGTGCAGTCGATTCGTTCGAGCCGGGTTCGACCATGAAGCCGCTGACTGTAGCGATGGCCTTGGAAAGTGGCAAATATACGGCGAATTCAGTGGTGAATACCACACCGGGCAGTATGCGGGTCGGTAATCATACCATTCGTGATACGCATAACTATGGTCAGTTGACACTCGGGGGTATTCTGCAGAAATCCTCTAACGTTGGTGTGGCGAAACTGGCCTTGTCATTGCCTTATGAAACCTTACCAACCTTCTATAAACGCCTCGGTTTTGGTCAGCGTTCAGCGGTGAAATTCCCGGGTGAAAGTGCCGGTCTGATTCTGCCGCCAAGCAAATGGAATGTGTCAGAAGTGGCAACCATGTCCTATGGCTATGGTCTGAATGCGACGGTACTTCAGCTGGCTGATGCCTATGCCATGCTGGCCAATAAAGGCGTGAAAATGCCGCTAAGTCTATATAAGCTGGAAGAACAGCCCCAAGGTGAGCAGATGATCGATGCCAATATTGCCGATCAGGTCCTGCTGATGATGGAAACCGCCACCTTACCAGGTGGTACGGCAACTCGCGCCACCATCCCAGGTTACCGCGTGGCAGGTAAAACCGGTACTGCACATAAGTTGCGTGCCGACCGTAAAGGTTATTCGACCAGTGAATATCGGGCATTATTTGCCGGCGTGGCACCAGTCAGTGACCCACGGATTGCCATGGTGGTGGTGGTAGAAAATCCACAAGGCACCTACTATGGCGGTACGGTATCTGCACCAGTCTTTGCCCGCGTGATGCAGGAATCCTTGCGTCTGCTGAATGTCCCTCTGGACAAACCTTTAGAACCTCCCAAAGTCCAGTAAATAGGTGATCAATGTCTATTACATTTCAAGATCTCTACACCCCTCACGATGTCGCTGACTGGATGAAGCAATCCTTTCAGGGCTTCGAGCTGGATAGTCGTAAAGTTAAACCGGGACAAATTTTTATTGCCCTGACCAGTCTGTCACAACCGGAAAAAACTACTCAATTTGCCCAGAAAGCTTTGGATCAGGGTGCATTGGCTGTGATTTCAGAAACTGAACTGGATGTATCTCCAAATTTGGTGTTAGCAGATGTACGCCATCTAATGGGACAATGGCAAAAGCAGTATTTGCAAGCAACCCAACCCGTCACTGCTGCGCGTATTCTTGCAGTCACCGGCACCAATGGTAAAACCACGATTTCTCGCTTGGTGGCTGAATTCATCATGCTGCAAGGTAAAGCCTGTGCGGTGATGGGCACCACTGGTAACGGCATTCTGCCAAATCTGGAAGCGTCTTCGCATACTACCCTGGATGCCTTGCAACTGCAAAATGCCTTGTATGGCTATGTGCAGGCCGGTGCGGAATTTGCCTCGATTGAAGCCAGCTCACATGGTCTGGAACAAGGTCGCTTGAATGGCTGCGCTATCGAGATTGCAGGCTATAGTAATTTGAGCCGTGATCATCTGGATTATCACGGAACACTGCAAGCTTATGCGGAAGCGAAATCGGATTTATTCCGGTTTGAATCTTTAAAAGTCGCTGTCATCAATATCGATGATGAGCATGCACAGATCATGCTGGATGCTGCGAAAAATAATCCGGCACAGCCTAAAATTTTGACTTATTCCACCAAGCAAAAAGCGGATTATCAGGTTCAGGATATTCAGTACAGCATTTCAGGTGCGAACTTTAAACTAGAAACTGCTTCTGCTGAATATGTGGTTAACAGTCCATTGCTGGGCCATTTCAATATTGAAAATCTGGTCGCCAGTCTGATCATGGCGGAACAGGTCAGATTTGACCTGAACAGTTTGATTGCGACAGTACCACAGCTCAAAGGTGCGCCCGGTCGCATGCAGGTGCTGCGTGATGGCGAACGTCTGTTTGTGGTGGATTATGCGCATACCCCGGATGCCCTGACCCAGGTTCTGGTGACCTTGAAACGTCATGTTTCACAAAATCTTTGGACTGTTTTCGGCTGTGGCGGTGATCGTGACCGTGGTAAACGTCCACTGATGACTCAAGCTGCTTTAGATGGTTCAGATATCGCAGTATTCACTTCTGATAATCCACGGACCGAAGATCCGGCACAAATTTTTGCTGATATGAAAAATGGCATCGATTTTTCCGGCAAAACCTATCATGAAATTCATGACCGTCGTGAAGCGATCAAGTTTGCGGTTAAACACGCACAGGCGGGTGATATTGTGGTGATTGCAGGAAAAGGGCACGAAAATTATCAGGAAATTGATGGTGTACGTCACTGGTTTGATGACGTGGTCGAAGTGCAAGCTGCGATTGATGCTCAGCATTGCAAAACAGATTCAGCCTATTCAGCGCATTAGGATTCAGATATGCATACCTCAACAACAAGTACTGCGGCGCTGGAGCCGTGGAGCATAGAACAATTACAGCAGGCTACCCAAGGCTACTGGCTGAATGATAGAAAGCCTGCAGGCCAGATCAAGCGGATTTTGACTGATTCACGTGATGCAGAAGCAGGTGATGCTTTTCTTGCGCTGAAAGGCGAGCGTTTTGACGCGCACGACTTTATTGCGCAAGTGGCGGCTCAAGGTTGTGAAATTGCCATTGTTAGCCGTCCGGTGGATGCTGATATTTGCCAGTTGGTGGTGGAAGATACCCGTTTGGCACTTGGACAGTTAGGTGCTTATCGCCGTCAGCAGAATCCTCAACTCAAAGTCATTGCCTTGACCGGCAGTAGTGGCAAGACCACGACTAAAGAAATGCTGGGAAGCATTCTGTCGCGTCTGGCACCGACCTTGGTGACACGTGGTAATTTGAATAATGACCTTGGTGTGCCGGTAATGTTGCTAGAGCTACGTCCTGAACATCAATATGCAGTCATGGAGCTCGGTGCAAGTCATCAGGGTGAAATTGATTACACTTCAAAAATGGTGCAGCCGCATGTGGCGGGGATCATTAATATCGGGACTGCGCATTTAGGTGAATTTGGCGGTCGTGACGGGATTTGCCGCGCGAAATCCGAGATTTATGCGCATATCTCTGAAACCTCAATTACTCCTGCTGCAGATGATTTTGCTGAAGTCATTCGTGCCGCAGTAAGAACTGAAAAAAGCTTAAGTTTTGGTGCTGGTGGTGAAGTCTATGCCAGCGATGTAGTACTTGAAGCTCAATCCTCAAGCTTTACCCTGAATACAGCACAAGGCTCCAAAACAGTTCAGTTGCCGTTTGCCGGTGAGCATAATGTTGAAAATGCGACCGCAGCAGCAGCTTTTGCCCTGGCGATCGGTATTGGTCTGGATGATATCGTGGCCGGTCTGGAACAGGCCGTGGGTGCGAAAGGTCGTCTGAACTTTATTCCGTACAAAGACTATTTATTTATTGATGATACCTACAATGCCAATCCGGGTTCGATGCGTGCAGCAGCAGAAGTTCTGGCGCAGCAGCAAGGCATCCGGGTGATGGTCACTGGCGATATTGGTGAACTTGGTTCATCTGCTGCAATTGAGCATTACAAGCTCGGTCGGGATCTGGTCTCGGTCAAAGGCATTAATTTTGTGGTGGCTGTGGGTGAATTTGCGCCTGCCGCACAAGAAGGTGCTCGTAGTACACAATATGGTAAAAAAATGCAGGCTTTCCTGAATCAGGAGCAGGCCTTGCCATTTTTAATTGATTTGATTGAAACACATCATCCCCAGCCAATGTCTTTCCTGTTTAAAGGGTCGCGTTTTACCCATATGGAAACATTGATGGCTGCATTGATGGAGAAACTCTAAATGCTGTTATGGCTATTTGACCTTCTGGCGGGCTTTGACAGCACGTTTCAGGTGGTTCGTTATTTAACTTTACGTGCTTTACTCAGTGTTTTGACGGCACTGACCATTGGCCTGGTACTTGGCCCAATCATGATTCGCAAGCTGCAGGCGCTGAAATATGGTCAGGCAGTCAGCTCGTATGCCCCTGAAAACCATGCCAAGAAAATGGGTACACCGACCATGGGCGGGGTGCTGATCCTGCTTTCAATCGGGATTTCGACTTTACTCTGGGCGGATCTGTCTAATCCTTATGTCTGGATTGTACTGGGTGTAATGGTGATTTTCGGTGCCGTGGGCTGGGCCGATGACTGGATCAAAATCCGTTATAAAGACAATGCAGGTTTGCCTGCGAAGAAAAAATTCTTCTGGACTTCAGTGGGTTCGTTGGGTGCTGGTATAGCCTTGTATGTGATTGCGCAGCAACAGAGCAATCCGGTGCATACTGCGAATATGCTGGATCTGCTGATTCCATTCTTTAAAGACTTAAGCATTCCATTGTCAATGATTCCGCTAGGTATTGGATTTATTATCTTTACCTATTTCGTCATTAACGGTGCATCCAATGCCGTGAACCTGACCGATGGTCTGGATGGTCTGGCGATTATGCCAATCGTGCTGGTCGCTACAGGTCTGGGCGTATTTGCCTATCTGGCCGGTGATGTGCGCTTTGCCAATTATCTGCATATTCCTTATGTGAAATACTCGTCTGAATTGGTGGTGGTCTGTGCGGCTATGATCGGGGCGGGTCTGGCTTTCCTTTGGTACAATGCCCATCCGGCTCAAGTATTTATGGGGGATGTCGGTGCTTTATCTCTCGGTGCAATGCTTGGTACGATTGCCGTCATGGTTCGTCAGGAAATCGTATTTGCGATTATGGCCGGTGTCTTTGTGGTGGAAGCGGTTTCAGTATTCCTGCAGATTGGTTCATTAAGAATGCGCAATAAGCGTGTATTCCTGATGGCGCCGCTGCATCATCACTATGAAAAGAAAGGCTGGCGTGAAACCCAGGTAGTGATCCGTTTCTGGATTATTACGATTATGCTGGTAGTTTTGGGTCTAATGACCTTAAAATTGCGCTAAGAAATGCATTGGAAAAAGTCGGCGCATGCCGGCTTTTTTGTTTTGGAGAAAATGATGAATTTACTCATGTGCCCAGTCTGTCGCCAGCAGTTGAGCTTAAATGAAAGAACATGGCGCTGTGAGAATCATCATAGTTACGATGTCGCCAAACAGGGCTATGTGAACCTGCATGTGGTTCAGCACAAGCACAGCAAAAACCCGGGAGATACGTCTGAGTCTGTGCAGGCACGTCGCGCATTTCTCAGTGCAGGTCATTATGCGCCTTTGCAACAGGCTGTTGTAGAAAAGATTCGCGAGTTGCGGATTGAAAACCTTTTAGATATTGGCTGTGGCGAAGGCTACTATACCGATGCCATGCAGGCCGAAGTGCTGCAATGTGTGGGGGTCGATATTGCCAAAAATGCAGTTCAGGTGGCTGCCAAACTGAATAAAGATATTACTTGGGTCGTGGGAACCGGGGCAACCTTGCCAGTACTGAATGAATCAATTGATCTCTGCACCAGCTTGTTTAGTCCGATTCCCAAACAGGAAATCCTACGAGTCCTAAAACCAAAATCTTATTTGATGGTAGTGACGCCGGCACCACAACATTTATATGCCATGCGTGAGGCTTTATTTGAGGAAGTGAAACCACACGAGCCGCAGAAGTTTGTGGAGCAGTTGCAAGATGAGTTTAACTTGATTAGTGAGCAGGTGATTGACGCCCCAATGGTTTTACCACAGGCAGATTTAAAAAACCTGATTGCGATGACGCCATATGCTTATAAGGCCAAACCTGAACGTCGTTTAGCACTTGAACAGCAGGATCAGTTTGAATTACTGGCGCAATATCAGATTTACCTGTTTCAGAAAAAATAAAAAATGCATATAAAAAAGCCCTCAACTGAGGGCTTTTTTATATCAGTCAGATTACTGGAATTCTTCAATCAGATTTTCCAGAGAATCTACCCGGTTCGGCTGAAGAGGCTGTTCTTGAGGTGCAGAACCTTCATCATCTGGTAAACGAATCGGTTGATCTGGCAAATCTTCAAAGTCAGTTTCTGTGCGTTTCGGGACGACCACAGGTGCAGGACGGTAAAGCGCTGTCGCCAGAGGCGGAGAAGATGGATCATCCTGCTGCTCATCAGCCTGAATCGCCTTGTTGCGATTCACCGGTGCCTTGGCATTGCGGTCTAAACGTACCCATGCTTCCGGCTGGCCTTTTAATGCCTTGCCCATAAAATCGGTCCAGATCGGTAGAGCTGCGACACCACCATATTCACGGCGACCTAAGGTTGTCGGCTGGTCAAAACCAACCCAGGTCACGGTGACTAACTTGCCATTGAAGCCAGCAAACCATGCATCTTTGGCATCGTTCGTGGTACCGGTCTTCCCGCCGATATCACTACGACCAATTCTTAATGCCGCACGACCGGTACCATGCTGAATCACGTCACGCAAAATGTTGGCCATGTCATAGGCAGAGCTGGATTTTAAAATACGCTGTGCCTGACGATAATTACTATCTTCGGCAGAGACTTTAGGTGCAACCTGTTTTTGCTCTAAAGTTGTATTGTTGATTGTAATTGCTTCGTCATCTGCGGTAATGGTATCAGTGGTTTGCGTTGCTTCTTCTTTTGCGTTGATACATGAAATGCAGGCATATTCAGGCTTGGCTTCAAAGATGGTATTGCCATAAGCATCTTCAATACGAGTAATAAAGTGCGGCTGGATTCGGTAACCACCATTGGCAAAGGTGGCATAACCAGTCGCCATCTGAATCGGTAGGACCTGCGGGGTGCCTAAGGCAATGGTATAGTTACGTGGAATCTGACTGTCTTGTAAACCAAAATCCATAAATAACTGACGTGTACGTTCAATCCCAACGGCCTGTAATAAGCGCACTGAGACTGTATTTCGTGACAGATAAAGTGCACGACGTAGCGGAATCATGCCCAGATAACGGCCATCCGAGTTACGTGGCGTCCATTTGCCAATGGTAATGGGTGCATCATTGACCATGGTATGTGGCGTCATGCCACGTTCTAAAGCCAGTGCGTAAACAAAAGGCTTAATGGTAGAACCAGGTTGACGCCAGCCTTGGGTTGCACGGTTAAATTTCGACTGATAAAAATTATATCCCCCGACAATGGCTTCAATCGCACCATTATTTGGGTTGATGGCAATCAATTGTCCTTGCACATTGGGGATCTGCACCAATGACCAAGAGGTTTTATTTTCATTGGGTCTTAAACGAACAATATCTTTAACTTTGACAATCTCGGACGCTTTGCTCGGTGCACCACCTACACTGTTGACGTTACGAAAGCGACGCGCCCAGGACATACCTGACCAGGGAACAGTCACGCTGCTTCCATCCTGCATGAGTGCTTCAAAACTGGAATTACCCACCTGAGTTACTTGCGCAGGATAGGTGTTGGCATAGGCACGGAACTTATCGAGGGGTTGATCATGTGCTTCAGCACCACGCCAGCCATGTCGACGATCATAAGCCTCTAGGCCTTCTTGTACCGCTTGCTCCGCATAGGCCTGACGTTCACTATGGATGGTGGTATAGACTTTATAACCAGAATCTACCGCCTGTTCACCAAAGTTTTGTACCAGTTCAGAACGTACCATCTCACCGACATAAGGGAATTTGTTTCGGGTGCTCCGGTCAGGCATATCTAAATTTACCGGTTCAGCAATGGCTTGCTGATACTGGCTCTGATTTAAATAGCCCAGTTGCAGCATACGGCCCAGAATCCAGTTACGACGTTCCAGGGCGCGCTTGGGATTGGCGACCGGATTATATCGAGAAGGTGCTTTAGGCAGGCCAGAGATCATGGCCATTTGTGCAATTGAAAGCTCTTCTAAACTCTTATTATAGTAAATTTTAGCTGCTGCTGCGATGCCGTAAGCATTTTTCCCCAGGAAAATTTTATTGACATACAAGGTCAGAATTTCTTCTTTAGTTAAGTTTTGCTCAATTTTACGGGCCAGAAAAATTTCCGTCAGTTTGCGCTTCAGCGTCCGTTCAGGACTAAGGTAATAGTTTTTTGCCACTTGCATGGTAATGGTCGAACCGCCGGTCTGTACATCCGAGCCAGTCACCGTCTCACTGAGTGCGCGTCCCAAACTCTTAAAGCTGATGCCGCTATGCTCAAAAAAGCTGGAATCTTCCGCTGCGAGGAACGCATGAATAAATTCCTGCGGAATTTGTTCATATTTCACGGGAACTGAAAGCTTGCCACCATATTCGGCAATTAATTCATTATCTGAACTAAATACTTGTAAAGGCTTTAATAAAGGTGCCTTTTTAAGCGTGGACATTTCAGGCAAAGATGGGGCAATATAGAGATACATGCCATAGAAACCCATCGGAATTGAGATCAGTATAATGATAATGATCAAAAAAAATGGATGAACAAGGCCTGAACAAGATAGCTTTTTCATAACAAGTAAGTTTTAATAAGAGCTAATGGCGAACTAATTACCGGTCAGTATATCCTGTCGATATCCATATTGTTAGATGAGTTATTGTATCTATATAAAATTATAGACTGGACCAATTGGTAAGTTAGATTGAATTGGGGACAAAAAAATAATAGGAAGTGTATTGTGCGCAGGTTATATCGTAAACCAAATAAGGGGTTAATAGGAGTCGATATTAGTTCGACTTCTGTTAAGGTTTTAGAACTTTCTGTAAAAAGTGGCCGTTACTGGGTAGAGAGCTATGCTTTGATCCCATTATCGGAAAACAGTGTTGTTGAAAAAAACATTTTAAACCCAGAAGCAGTCGCTGATGCCCTTGGGCGTGCAATTAATTTGGGTAATACCCAGTCGAATCAGGCCGCTTTTGCGATTCCAACTTCAATGGTCATCACCAAAATCATTGAGATGGATGCAGACATGTCAGATGATGAACGTGAAGTTCAGATTCGTGAAGATGCAGAACAATACATTCCTTTCCCACTCGATGAAGCAAGTCTGGATTTTGAAGTTCTGCCAGACCGCCTTTCCAATCCGAACCGGGTCAATGTACTGCTGGTCGCTACCCGAATTGAAAATGTCGAAGCACGTTCTGAAGTTTTAGAGATTAGCAGTCTAACGCCTAAGATTGCAGATGTAGAAAGTTTTGCGCTGGAAAATGCCTTTAAGGTATTTTCGGATACTTTACCGATGGGGGTCAATACGGTTGGTATTTTAGACATTGGTCATAGTATGACGACCTTGTCGGTGATGCAGAACAACAAGATTATTTATACTCGTGAGCAGGTGTTTGGCGGTAAGCAATTAACTCAGGAAATTCAGAATCGTTATGGATTATCCTTTGAAGAAGCTGGACGTGCTAAAAAAACCCGTGCCTTGCCTGATGATTATGATATTGAAGTCCTAGAACCCTTCTTGGATGCCGTGGTACAACAGGCAGCCCGTTCATTACAATTCTTCTTTTCATCTTCTCAGTTTAATGAGATTGACCATATTTTACTGGCCGGCGGGAATGCCAATATTCCAGGTCTGGCAAAATTATTACAACAAAAACTCGGTTACCGTGTCACGATCGCGAATCCATTTTTGCAAATGGGCTTTTCTCCTCAAATTGATATTAAAAAAATTGAAAATGACGCGTCATCACTCATGGTTGCATGCGGTTTGGCATTAAGGAGTTTTGATTAATGGCAAGAATTAACTTACTTCCTTGGCGTGATGAGCTAAGAATTAAAAGAAATAATGAATTCGTGGCAATCTGCGTGGGGGCGCTTTTCTTGGGATTAGCGGCAGCGGGTTCAACCTGGTTTTATTATGATCACAAGCTTCAAGATCAGGAGCAGGCCAATCAGCTGATTCAAAGTACTAACCAGAATCTGGATGTGCAGTTAAAGGCGCTTGAAGGTTTACAAGAACAGCGTAATGCGATTGTTGAACGGATGAAACTGATTCAGGGTCTACAAACTCAGCGTCCGATTGCGGTGCATTTGATTGATGAAATTGTACGGGTGACCCCAAGCAATATGTATATCACCAAATTCCAGCGTATCGGCGACAAGTTTACCATTGAAGGTCGGGCTGAAAGTCCAAATACGGTAGCAGAACTGCTCCGTAATCTGGAAGCTTCATCTTGGTATCGGAATGCCTTTATGAACGCTTTCCTGGTGGCTGAAGAAGCAAAAGAAAAGGCACCGAGCTCGATTATTCCACGTGTGGAAGAATCTTATGGCAGTTTTACTGTAACGGTAGATCTGGATCAGATCGCTCAGCCAGTACTTAACGAAGAACAACAAGCAGTCGCTACAACTACGGGGGCATCATCATGAGTAATGAAGAATTCGATGAGTTCAGCCAGGATGTCGTCGCTGTACCCAAAAATAAAATGACTGTTGAAAAGTTTTTTCAGCAATTCAATACATTGGATCCAAATAACTATGGTAGCTGGCCTTTGTCGGTCAAAATTACCTGTTGGATTTTTATTGCTGCGCTGGCATTTGCGGTGATTTACTTTGTCATGATCAGAAGCACGATTGAGTCAATTTCACAAGCCAGTGCTCAGGAGCAAAACCTGCTGAATGAATTCCGTGAAAAAGAATCCAAATTACGCAATTTACAACAATATCAAATCCAGCTTCAGGAAATGGAAGCCCGTTTTAACCAGCAGTTAGAACAGTTGCCAAAAGAAACTGAAATTCCAGGTCTGGTTGAAGATATTAACCTGAGCGGTGTGAATTCAGGCTTGAAGTTTAAAAATATCCGTCTGGAACCTGAAATTAAACAAGAGTTCTTTATTGAACAGCCGATTGCAATTGAAGCGACTGGGGATTATCACGCTTTTGGCTCTTTTGTCAGCAGTATTGCCGGCTTGTCGCGTATTGTAACGCTGCATGATTTCACCATTACCGGTACTGAAAATAAAGAGAAAAAATCTGAAATTCCAGTCATTGATTATGTGGTGAAAGCCAAAACTTATCGTTATGTCGGTAATGCGGAAAGCGCTGCAGCTAATAGCACTACTCAGGGGGCGCAGTAATGAAGAACATTAAGATTACTTCGGCTTTAACACTTGGGTTTTTATTATTGGGATGCGATTCACGCATTGATGCTGTCAATCAGGAAATGGCCAATATTCGTAATCAGCCGCCTTTGCCGATTGAACCGGCTCCTGATTTTATGCCAGTTGAAACCTTCAGCTATGCAGCACATCAGATTAAAAGTCCTTTTTTACCAAGCTCTCTGGCGGCTGAACTGAAAATTATGGCGGGGAAACGGGTTTATCCAAACCTATCACGTCAACTGCAACCGCTAGAAAGTTATCCGCTCGAAACGTTGACCATGAAAGGCAGTATGCGCAATCAGGCAGGACAGATTCTGGCTTTAATCCAGACGCCTGATGGTGAGGTTGAGCGGATCCAACGTGGTAGCTATATGGGACTTAATCATGGTCGTGTGGTTGGAATTACACCAACACAGATCGATTTGATTGAGATTATTCCAGATGGCCGTGAAGGATATGTGGAACGTCCGCGAAGTCTGGTTCTTATCGGGCCGGCGCCATGAGTTTTAAAGGAATAACAATGAATAAGAGTATTAAAGAATTTATTTTTGGGGATGTTAATACAATGAATCGTGTGTTTCGTCAGTTTTCCATGGGTGCTGTTGCGATTGCAGTGATGCAAGCGGCCAGTGCGCAGGTTTCAATGACCAATGTAGTACCCATGCAGCTTCCTGGACAAGGAACTGAGATTCGGGTGATGTTCAATGGTTTGCCACCACAACCACAAGCCTACCAATTAGAATCACCGTCACGTTTGATTCTGGACTTTGACAAGGCCCAACAGAATTTAAAACAAAGCAAAATTCCGGTCGCAACGCGTGAAGCCAGTTCAGTGGAGGTCACTTCGGATGCACAGCGGGCACGTCTGACGGTTAATCTGACCGAAGCCGGAGCCTTTACGACTCGAGTAGAAGGCAATACTTTTATTCTTAAAATTAATTCGGCAACTCCTGTAGCCATAGCTCAACCTGTGCAGCAACAGTCGGCTCAGGGTATTAGCAATATTGGTTTCCAGCGCGGTGCGCAAGGTGAGGGTCAAGTCGTTATTGATCTAGCAGGTAATAATACCCCGGTTGATGTACAACAGCAGGGTACTAAAGTTATTGTACGGACTTTAGGCTCTAAAATCCCTGCACATTTGACACGTCGACTCAATGTCAATGATTTTGCGACTCCGGTATCGAGTGTTGATGCCGTGAATCAAAATGGTTCAGGAGTCATTACGATTCAGTCTGCGGAAAGTTATGAATATATGGCTTATCAGACTGATAGCAAGCTGACCATCAGTTTGAAACGACCAGAAGCCAAGAGTCCATTGCGTCCTAAAACCGTTGCCTATACGGGTAAGAAGATTTCTTTAGATTTTCAGGACATCGAAGTCCGTCGTGTACTACAGCTCCTGGCTGATTTTACCGATATCAATATGGTGGCTGCAGATAGTGTACAAGGTAACATTACCTTGCGCTTGAAAGAGGTACCGTGGGATCAGGCGCTGGATATTGTGCTAAAAACCAAAAATCTGGATAAACGCCGTAATGGCAATGTGATCTGGATCGCACCAGTTGCAGAGCTGATAAAGGCTGAAGAGGAAGAAGCTAAGGCTATTAAGCAGAGTGTTGCACTTGCCCCTATCCAAACTGAATATATGCAGCTCAGTTATGCCAAAGCCGCTGATATTGAGAAACTGATTACGCAGAATAAAGGCGCATCTAGTTCAGGTAGTTCGAGTAACACTACAAATAATGATGAGAGAGAAAGCTTATTGAGTTCACGTGGCTCTGTGTCTATTGATGCACGAACCAATACTATTATTGTGAATGATACTCAGCTCTTTATTGATAAAATCCGGAATATGGTGGATCTACTTGATGTACAGGTCAAGCAGGTGATGGTCGAAGCACGTATTGTGCGAGCTACCACTGACTTCACCAAAGAGATGGGGGTGAAATGGGGGCTTCTGTCTCAAGGTATAACTGATAATAATCATTTATTGGTAGGTGGTAGTGATACTACATTATGGGATTTAAAAACACCTGATGATGATGGTAAGTATACGATTCAACGACCGGATAATCTTAATGTGGACTTGGGGGTTACTAGTCAGGGTGCAAGCCGTATTGCCTTTGGTTTAATCAGTCTCTCTGATTTTATGCTTGATCTTGAGCTTTCTGCACTTCAGGCAGATGGTTATGGCGAGGTGATTTCTACCCCTAAAGTACTGACAGCGGACAAGCAAAAAGCGACTGTCGCATCTGGTTCACAAATTCCATACCAGTCAGCAGAGGGTGGTGGTGCGAATGCAGTGTCTACCACGGAATTTATTGATGCCACCTTAAGTCTGGATGTTACGCCAAGTATTACGCCAGATGGTAAAGTGCAGATGGAACTCAATATTACCAGTGACTCTCCAGGCAACCCGACACCGACCGGACAACTCACTATTAACAAAAACCAGATCAACACCAATGTTTTGGTGGACAATGGCGAAACCGTGGTTCTAGGCGGTATTTTTGAGCAAGAAACCCGTAATGCACAAACTAAGGTACCTTTCCTGGGGGATATTCCTTATGTAGGACGTTTATTCCGTAAAGATTTAAAGTCGGATAATAAACGTGAGCTACTGATTTTCGTTACACCTCGAATTGTTAATGACAGTGTTTCAAGAAATCATTAATATATTTTGAATTTAACAAAACGAATAGGTGACTCCTTGCCAAGCAAAGAGTTTGAAACCCTGCCAAATATTTATTTGGTAGGGCCGATGGGGGCCGGTAAAACAACAGTAGGACGACATCTCGCAGAATTGTTAGGGCGTGAATTTCTAGACAGTGATCATGAAATTGAACGTAAAACAGGCGCGACCATTCCCTGGATTTTTGAAAAAGAAGGGGAGCAGGGTTTCCGTGACCGTGAAACTGCTGTCATTAATGACCTTACCTCACGTCCCCATCTGGTCTTAGCTACCGGCGGTGGTGCCATTACTCAGACCTTAAATCGGGATTATCTGAAACAGCGCGGAATTGTTGTCTATCTCTATACGCCGGTTGAAATTCAACTACAACGTACCTATCGCGATAAAAACCGTCCCCTCCTTCAAGTCGAAAACCCGGAACAAAAGTTGCGTGATTTACTGGCAGTTCGTGATCCCTTGTATCGGGAAGTGGCACATCATATTATTGAGACCAATCAGGGTGCTGCGCGTGATCTGGCGCAGCGGATTCTCAATCTCATTACTTCCAAAAACTAAGTTCATTGAATAAAGTGGTTAATCAAGCATGCAAACCTTATATGTAGAACTCGGAGAACGCCGTTACCCTATTTTTATCGGGAGCGATCTGGATCCACAAGCCTTATTGGCACCCTATATTCATGGCAAGCAAGTGATGATTGTGAGCAATACTACGGTTGCACCACTTTATTTGCAGCGTTATCAAACGGCGATTGAGGCTTTGGATAAGCGTGTCGCGAACTGTGTTTTGCCTGATGGTGAAAAATATAAAGATAGCCAGTATCTGAATCTGATTTTTGATGCACTGCTTGAAGCCGGGTTTAACCGGGACTGTACTGTGCTTGCGTTGGGTGGTGGTGTGATTGGAGATATGGCCGGGTTTGCTTCGGCCTGTTTCCAGCGCGGTGTCTATTTTATCCAAGTACCGACGACTTTGCTGTCGCAAGTAGATTCAAGTGTCGGTGGTAAAACCGGGATTAATCATCCATTGGGTAAAAATATGATTGGGGCTTTCCAGCAACCGCAAGTGGTACTAGCGGATATGTCGCAGCTTGCTACTTTGCCTGATCGCGAACTTTCAGCAGGCTTGGCTGAAGTGATTAAATATGCCCTACTCGGTGATGAAAAATTTTTAGTCTGGCTTGAAGAGAATATAGATGCTCTGGTCGCTCGTGATGAGAAATTATTGGCTGAAGCCGTTTATCGTTCCTGTGCGCATAAGGCACGGATCGTGGCCAATGATGAGAAGGAGCAAGGGGAACGTGCTTTACTTAATTTAGGTCATACCTTTGGTCATGCGATTGAATCCTACCTGGGTTATGGGGTGTGGTTACATGGCGAGGCTGTTGCCACCGGTATGGTGATGGCTGCGGATCTGTCACAGCGTATGGGTTGGATTTCTCAAGAAGATTTAGAACGTACAAAAAAAATCATTTCTCGTGCCAAACTTCCTGTGGTTTGTCCTAAAATCCCTCTGGATGATTTTCTGGCCTATATGGCCCATGACAAAAAAGTCTTAAATGGACAATTGCGTTTGGTGTTATTAAAGCAATTAGGCGAAGCAGTGATTACCCGGGACTTTGATCTCGAGTTAACGAAACAGGCAATTTTAGCCAATCAGGCATAGGTTTAGTTTTATGGCAGCATTACATACTCCTTGGCAAAAGATTCAGCATTATTTCTGGCTGGTCTGTGGTGTATGCTGCCTATTTGCTGCCTTAGTCTTTTGGGCGGTGACTGATTCAGATGATGTCGTCGAAATTGAAAAAAAGCCCGAAACTGAAGTGCAATTGCAGATTCAACCGGAAAAAGTCGCCACAATGACCCATCTTGGTGCACTTTTTCAGGAAGTGAAACCACTGGATCTAAATACGCGTACCGTCGTGAATGCCAGTCATGAGCCGGAATTTCGCGGTACCAAATTTGTCAATGAAGCGAAAAACCAGCACGCCATTGAATTATTTCGTGTGACCAATGAAGCCATTTTAAAAAGTTTTCTTAAGAAACAGTTCAATCGTAAACCTTTTATTTATTTAAGAATCTCGGGTGAAAATCAGCCAGAACAATATGTATTGTTGTATGGTCAATATAAAACGGCGGCGCAAGCTAATCAGGCTTTATCTACACTGAAGTTAAATTTACCGGCCTCAGTTAAACCCGAAGTCGTGCCAATGCAGCAATATGCCAGTCTGGTCAATAATCTGGGTTCAGAGGAATTGGCCAGTAATCAAAAGCTTTACGAAATTCGTTTGAAAAATGTGCCTTTGCCGAAAGTAGATGAATCGTTGCGACTTAGACAGCAGCAAACCCAAGCTGAGGTCAAGCCGCGTAGCTCTGATGCTGCGACTACCAGTACCACAATTGTGCGTCGTGATTCATCGGGAAATGTGGTCGATGTACAGAAATCTGAAAGTGCTGTAGAAGGCACGCCTCAACCGCAAAATAACAATAATCGACCTGCTCAGGGTAGTAATCCGCGTCCTCAAAATAACGAGATTAGTGATCCATTTAATTAGTTCGGTCTAAAATAGCGCATCGAAAAAATTACGGAATTAAAAATGAGCGCTTTTGGTGCAAGAAATGCATATTAAAATTAACCCTTAGAGTGCTGTTCTGCGCTAAATCTTTGTCATCTGTATTGTTTTAATTTATGCGCTGTTTGTTGGCATGGAATTTGCTTTATTGGTGCATGAATTGAATTAATCTCCCTGTTTTAGCGCGAAAAATGATTCGATGACACCGTATGAATGTCATATTTATTCCAGATTTTTATGTTATTCATGAGCAGAATAAACTTTATTTGTTATGCATTTAGTCTAAAAAAGGACTAGTCTGAAGAAATAAAGAAAAATGCTTTTGCTCTACCAAGACGGTCTTCGAAAGTCCATTAGACGCCAGCGCAGAGAAAAATTTAGATTGTTTAATAGCCTGTTGAGGCTTAGTGAAAGAAGGGTACGCTATGCACATGCCATCGCCTAATAATGTAGCTCCCGCTCAAGGTTTATACCAACCGGATGAGTTTAAAGATAACTGTGGTTTCGGTTTGATCGCCCATATGCAGGGTGATGCTAGCCATGATCTCGTTAAGACCGCGATTCATAGTTTGAGTTGTATGACCCATCGTGGTGGTATTGCCGCGGATGGCAAAACCGGGGATGGTTGTGGCTTGCTCTTGGCGATGCCGAAGAAATTTTTCCGTGAAGAAGCAAAACGCTTAAGTGATACCACTTTAAGTGAAGTGTTTGCTGTGGGGTCGGTGTTTCTAAATCTTGATCCGGCACTTGCTGCACATGCCAAACAGGTTTTAAACAAAGAGATTGAAGCTGAAGGTTTAATCGTTTTGGCTTGGCGCGTGATTCCGACCAATGTCGATGCATTGGGTGAAATTGCATTGCAATCGATGCCGGCATTTGAACAGATTATTGTTAACTGTCCAATGGGTGTGACTGAGGTTGAATTTAACCGTAAATTATTCCTGGCGCGTCGTCGTGCAGAGCAATTGTTGGTAAATGATACGTCTTTCTATGTCACTACTTTATGTTCAACAGTGATCAGCTATAAAGGCTTGATGATGCCAGAAGCGATTGCAGATTTTTATACAGATCTGGCTGATCCACGTTTGGAATCACATATTGTGGTCTTCCATCAGCGCTTCTCGACCAATACCTTACCGCGCTGGCCGTTGGCACAACCGTTCCGTTACCTGGCGCACAATGGTGAAATCAACACTATTACCGCGAACCGTAACTGGGCCATGGCGCGTGTACCGAAATTTGAAAATCCATTATTGCCAGGTTTAACTGAACTAAATCCAATTGTGAACCGTACCGGTTCAGATTCTTCAAGCCTGGATAACATGCTGGAGATTCTGGTTGGCGGTGGCATGGATCTGTTCCGTGCACTCCGTATGCTGGTTCCGCCTGCCTGGCAGAACGTGGAAACACTTGATGCTGATCTTCGTGCTTTCTATGAATTCAACTCAAAACATATGGAAGCTTGGGACGGTCCGGCTGGTCTGGTGATTCAGGATGGTCGTCATGCGATCTGTATGCTGGATCGCAACGGTCTGCGTCCTGCGCGTTGGGTGATTACCAAAAATGGCTATATCACGTTGGCGTCTGAAATTGGCGTATGGGGTTACCAACCTGAAGATGTGATTTCTAAAGGCCGTGTCGGCCCAGGCCAGATGCTGGTCATCGACACGCAGACTGGCAAGGTACTGGATACGCAAGATGTCAATAATCATCTGAAACGTATGCGTCCATACCGTGAATGGTTACGTGAAAATTCTGTGCGTTTGCAAGGCAGTCCAGAGCTGGAAGAATATTTATGTGATCAAGGCTTAAAAGGTGATGGCCTGAAAGCGGCACAAAAAATGTTCATGGTGACCTTTGAAGAGCGTGACCAGTTATTGCGTCCGATTGCTGAAAGCGGTCAGGAAGCTGTAGGTTCAATGGGTGATGATACCCCAATGGCAGTATTGTCTCGTCAGGTGCGCCATGTGTCGGATTATTTCCGCCAGCAGTTTGCACAGGTGACCAACCCGCCGATCGATCCGCTACGTGAATCGATTGTGATGTCACTGGAAACCTGTTTAGGTCGTGAACAAAACGTCTTTGAGCAAGGGCCTGAGCATGCAGACCGCTTGATCATTTCCAGTCCTGTACTTTCTAATTCGAAAATGCATCAGATCCGTACGCTGGGTCGTGCCGGTTATGAAATTGCAGATATTGACTTGAACTATGCTGAAACCGAAGGTCTGGAAGCAGCGATTGCGCGTATTTGTGAAGAATCTGCACAAGCCATTCGTGATGGTAAAACCTTACTGGTGCTTTCAGACAAGAAAATCCGTGAAGGTTACTTGCCTGCCAATGCTTTCATGATTACTGGTGCAGTGCATCATCACCTGATTAATACAGGTTTGCGTACTGATGCCAACCTGATTATTGAAACCGGTTTTGCTCGTGATCCACACCAATTTGCGGTACTCCTTGGCTTTGGTGCAACAGCCATCTACCCATATCTGGCTTATGACGTGATCAATGATCTGGTCGCCAAAGGCGAGTTATTGGGTGACCCAATCTATGCACAAAACAATTTCCGTAAGGGGATTGAGAAAGGCTTATTGAAAGTTCTTTCGAAAATGGGGATTTCTACGGTTGCTTCTTATCGTGGTGGTCAGTTGTTTGAAGCAGTGGGTTTATCTAATGAAGTGGTGGATAAATGCTTCATCGGCGTACCAAGCCGTATTCAGGGTGCAACCTTTATTGATCTTGAAAATGACCAGAAACAGTTGGCGGATATTGCCTGGAAAAACCGTAAGCCAATCGATCAGGGAGGCCTGCTGAAATTTGTCTTTGGCAAGGAATATCATGCCTTTAACCCGGATGTGATCAACTCACTGCATAAAGCAGTACGTTCTGGGAACTACGCAGATTTTAAAGAATATGCAGAATTGGTGAACAACCGTCCGATCGCAACGATCCGTGACTTGTTCAAACTGAAAACAGACAACTCGATTCCAGTCGAACAAGTGGAATCTGTGGAAGAGATCCTGCCTCGCTTTGACTCTGCCGGTATGTCTTTGGGTGCACTGTCACCTGAAGCGCACGAAGCGATTGCGATTGCCATGAATACGATTGGTGGTCGTTCAAACTCGGGTGAGGGCGGTGAAGATCCAGCGCGTTACGGTACTATCCGTAACTCGAAAATCAAACAAATTGCATCGGGCCGTTTTGGTGTGACGCCTGCTTATTTAACATCAGCAGAAGTTCTCCAGATTAAAGTCGCGCAAGGTGCAAAACCAGGTGAAGGTGGTCAGTTGCCGGGTGGTAAAGTGAATGGTCTCATTGCACGTTTACGTTACTCTGTGCCGGGCGTTACCCTGATTTCGCCACCTCCGCATCATGACATCTATTCAATTGAAGATTTATCACAGTTGATCTTTGATTTAAAACAGGTTAACCCACAGGCGATGGTGTCAGTTAAGCTGGTTTCTGAACCGGGTGTCGGTACGATTGCGGCGGGTGTAGCGAAAGCGTATGCCGATTTCATTACCATTTCTGGTTATGATGGCGGTACAGCGGCTTCTCCACTTTCTTCAATTCATCATGCAGGTTCACCGTGGGAACTGGGTCTTTCTGAAGCGCATCAGGCCCTTCGTGTCAATGACCTGCGTGGTAAAGTTCGCGTACAGACAGATGGCGGTTTAAAAACCGGTCTGGATGTCGTAAAAGCAGCAATTCTCGGTGCTGAAAGCTTCGGCTTTGGTTCAACCCCAATGATTGCCTTAGGTTGTAAATACTTGCGTATCTGCCACTTGAATAACTGTGCAACCGGTGTTGCGACTCAACAAGATCATTTACGTCAAGAGCATTATATTGGCGAGCCACAAATGCTGATCAACTTCTTCACCTTTATTGCTGAAGAAACCCGTGAATGGCTGGCAGCACTCGGTGTATCAAGTCTGAAAGACCTGATTGGCCGTACGGATCTGCTGGAAGTCTTGCCAGGTGAAACTGCAAAGCATGCACATCTTGATTTAAGTAAATTACTGGAATCACATCCTGCTGCAGAAGGTAAAGCACAGTACTGCGAAGTACAGGGCAATGCACCATTTGATAAAGGGATTCTGGCTGAAAAAATGGTGGATGAGATTCTACCTGCCATCGAAGCAGGAACTGGCGGTGAATATAGCTTCACGATCGGTAACTGTGACCGTTCGATTGGTGCCCGTCTGTCTGGTGAAATTGCAAAACGCTATGGCAACCTGAGCATGGAAGCCCATCCGGTGAAAGTTCACCTGAATGGTACTGCAGGCCAGTCACTAGGTGTCTGGAATGCCGGTGGTCTGCATATCAGCCTAGAAGGCGATGCCAATGATTATGTTGGTAAAGGCATGGCTGGCGGTCGCATCTCGATCTTCCCGCCAAAAGGTTCACCATTCCAGACGCAAAATACCGCGATTATTGGGAATACTTGTCTGTATGGTGCGACTGGCGGTAAGTTATATGCCGCGGGTACAGCGGGCGAGCGTTTCGCGGTGCGTAACTCGGGTGCATTTGCCGTGATTGAAGGTGCAGGTGATCACTGCTGTGAATATATGACCGGCGGTATTGTGACAGTGCTGGGTAAAGTCGGACATAACTTCGGTGCGGGTATGACTGGTGGTTTTGCTTATGTACTTGATCTGGATAATGACTTCGTTGATCATTATAACCACGAGCTGATTGAGCTGAACCGTATTTCCACCGAAGCGATGGAAGAGCATAAAGCCTTCCTGGGTCGTATTCTGGATGAACATATTAAAGAAACGGGTAGTGCTTGGGCGTACAAGATCCGCCATGAGTTTGACTTCTACAGCCGCAAGTTCTGGTTGGTAAAACCAAAAGCAGCCAACTTGCAAACGCTGTTAAAAACAACTCAAGCTGATCCACAATAATTCCACTACTGCAGAAACATAGGGAGATGTAAGGCAACTGTGAACCCCTTACATCTCCCCACGGAGAGAGACATGGCAGAACGCCTGAATAATGACTTTCAATTCCTGGATGTCGCACGCCAAGATCCAGAGAAAAAAGAGATTGATGTCCGCAAAGCAGAATTTGTGGAAATTTATAAGCCTTATACAGCGGAAATTGCAGCCAATCAGACGCATCGCTGCCTAGGCTGTGGTAACCCGTACTGTGAGTGGAAATGTCCGGTACATAACTACATTCCAAACTGGTTAAAACTGGTGTCTGAAGGCCGTTTGTTCCAGGCGGCTGAACTGTGTCATCAGACCAATACTTTGCCGGAAGTTTGTGGTCGTGTCTGTCCGCAGGACCGTCTGTGTGAAGGGGCGTGTACCCTGAACGACGGTTTCGGTGCGGTGACTATTGGTAATGCTGAAAAATATATCAATGATACCGCCTTTGCTTTGGGCTGGCGTCCAGATATGTCCAATGTGCAATGGACCAATAAAAAAGTCGCGATTATCGGGGCAGGTCCTGCAGGACTTGGCTGTGCGGATATTTTGGTGCGTAACGGGGTAAAACCTGTGGTCTTTGATAAACGTCCAGAAATTGGGGGGTTGCTGACTTTCGGTATTCCAGAATTCAAGATGGAAAAAGATGTGATGAAACGCCGCCGTGAAATTTTCACCGGTATGGGGGTGGAATTCCGTCTGAATACTGAGATTGGTACAGATGTGACCATCGACCAGTTACTTGCAGATTATGATGCGGTATTCATGGGCATGGGCACCTATACTTATATGAAAGGTGGTTTTGCCGGTGAAGATCTGGATGGTGTGTATGATGCACTGGATTTCCTGATTGCGAATGTCAATCGTTGTCAGGGCTGGGAAAAAGATCCGGCTGAATACATCAGTGTTGAAGGCAAAAAAGTCATCGTTTTAGGCGGTGGTGATACGGCGATGGACTGTAATCGTACTTCGATCCGTCAGGGTGCTGAGTCTGTTGTATGTGCTTACCGTCGTGATGAAGAAAATATGCCGGGTTCACGTCGTGAAGTAAAAAATGCGCGTGAAGAAGGGGTGGAATTCCAGTTTAACCGTCAGCCGATCGAAGTTGTTGGTGAAAATGGTAAAGTAACCGGTGTAAAATTTATTACTACTCAGCTGGGTGAGCCGGACAGTCGTGGTCGCCGTAGTCCAGAGCCGATTCCGGGTTCAGAAGAAATTCTTCCAGCGGATGCAGTCCTGCTTGCTTTCGGTTTCCGTACCAGCCCAGCAGACTGGTTCACCGATGTGGAAATCAATCTGGATGGTTCAGGTCGTGTGCTTGCTGCTGAACAGCAGCAATACAAATTCCAGACCTCAAATCCGAAAATCTTCGCTGGTGGTGATATGGTTCGTGGTTCTGATCTGGTGGTAACCGCAATCTGGGAAGGTCGTCAGGCAGCTGAAGGTATCCTGGATTATCTGGATGTTTAACAGTTGAAAATTCACTGAAGCCATTCAAACAACCCGCTACGGCGGGTTTTTTAATTTTAATTGTCTGTAATTCAAATATGGATAATTAAAAAGATTATAAAAAGTAACAAAACTTTAGAAAATACTGTTTAAAATCAAATTAATTATATAAATATTAATAAAGAATTGAGGACAAGATATCATGCGTGTATTCAAACAATCTCTTATCGCCTTAATGCTAGCCAGTACCTTGACCCTGAGTGGTTGCGGCTATAACACCTTACAAGTCAAAGATGAAGCCGTAACGGCAGCCTGGTCGGAAGTCCAGAACCAGTATCAGCGCCGTGCCGATTTGGTGCCTAATCTGGTCAATGTGGTCAAAGGCTATGCCTCGCATGAAGAGCAGGTCTTAACAGAAGTGACCCAAGCACGTGCCAATGTTGCCGGCCTGAAAGTAGATCGTGAAGTACTAGAAGATCCTGAACTATTCCAACGCTATCAGGAAGCACAGGCTCAGATGACCAGTGCCTTGTCTCGTCTTTTAGCCGTCACTGAGAATTATCCAGATTTGAAAGCGAACCAGCAGTTCCGTGATTTACAGGTGCAGCTAGAAGGAACTGAAAACCGGATTGCAGTGGCACGTAACCGTTATATTACGACAGTACAGGACTTCAACTCTTATGCGCGCCAGTTCCCGCAAGTCATGACCGCCAAAGTGATTGGTATGGACACCAAACCGAACTTTAGCGCCGAGCAAAGTGCACAGAAAGCACCAACGGTTTCCTTTGAATAAGTAATATCTGTAGATAAGTGAGAGATCAGATGCCTGAAATACTGCTGAAATACTGTGCTAGTTTGATTCTTATGTTGGGCATGGGAATGACAACACTTGTTTCAGCAGAAACGGCGACGGCTACAGATACTGAAGAAGTCATCGTAGCCCGTGAAATCTTGCAGCCTAAAAATAATAATCAAAATACTCAAACTCAAAATACAGAAACTGCAGCATCACAACCACAAATTGCCAATGACATGGCGGAAGGGCAGCTTCAGCGCGACTTGCCCAGCCTGAATGAACCGGTCATTGATCAGGCAAATTTACTCAGTCCCGCTGAAAAACAGCAACTCACTCAGCGCATTCTAAAACTTTATAATGAAGGCAAAGGGCAAATAGGTGTAGTCATTGTTCCGACCACGGGGCAAGAAGATATTTTTGATTATTCCATGCGTGTTGCTGAAGCCTGGCAATTGGGTTCGGCTAAACGTGATAATGGCTTATTGATGACCATTGCGATGAATGAACGCCGTATTCAGATCCTGACTGGCTATGGTTTGGAAGGCGTTATTCCAGATATTGTCGCAGGGCGAATTATCAATGACAAAATTACACCATTTTTTAAACAGGGCCAGTATGCTCAAGGGATTGCTGCAGGTCTGACTGAAATAGAAGGGATTTTAAATCTGGATCCTGAAATTGCAGAACAGGCGGCAGAGGAGCTGAAAGAGCGTCAGGAACAGGCTTATCAGGCACAAAAAGCCAGCAAGGCGACGTTCAGTAGTGTGCTGTTTATTATTGTCGCAGGTGTCATAGGTTCCATGATTTTCGGCAGAAAACTGAGCGCTGCGACTGCCGCAGTTGCAGGAACGGCTGCCGGTCTAGTAAATGGCATGGGTTTGCTTGCAAGTTTGATGATTGGTGCAGGTATTTTCTTTTTATTGATTACCTCTATAGCCCAGCTGATTTTACATGCCTTCTTGGCCGGTGGCGGCCGAGGCGGCGGTAGTGGCCGTGGTGGTTTTGGTGGCGGCGGCTTCGGCGGGGGCGGGGGAGGTTTTGGCGGGGGAGGAGCATCAGGCTCATGGTAACAACTACAGATACAACAGATATAGTCACGCAGCCCAAACTGGAAGAACATACACAGCCAAGCTTTAAACGCTGGCTCAAGCATTTCTTTTATATGCCGGCAACCAAGCGCTTTTTTTCCAAGCAGGATCAGCATGCGATTGCAGTTGCGGTCGAAGAAGCTGAGCATGAGCATGTAGGGGAAATTCAGGTGGTGATCGAAGGCTGTCTACCTTCACGATCCGCCTATTATCAAGATACTTTATGTCGGGCCCGACAGTTATTTGCTGAAATTGGCGTTTGGGATACCGAATATAATAGTGGAGTACTGCTGTATTTGAACCTCTGCGAGCACAAGGTTGAAATTGTGATTGATCGTGGAATTAAAAATGCAACGACCCAGCAAGTCTGGGATGAAATCTGCCAAAATATTATTCAGCATTTAGTCCGGCAGAAGTTTAAAGAAGGGGTAATTGAGGGCGTAAAGCAGATAGGACAGGTTCTGGATCAGTACTATGATCGTAAAATAGATGATTTAGAAAATGAATTAGGGAATAAACCGATTATTCTGGGGTGATTTTAGTCAACTAACTGACAAAATTTGTCAGTTAGTTACACAAAAGAAAACACAAAAATTACAAAAATAAAAATATTTTTTTAAACTACTGTTTTTTTTATTAAAAATATTATAATAAAAATTGGCACACTTAGTGCTAAATATAAAATTAAGCTAAATGAGCTTTTCTTTAGGCTTATAAATAAACAAAAAACATTTGTGGAGAATGTTATGAATACAGTACAAAAGGGTTTTACCCTTATTGAATTAATGATTGTTGTAGCAATTATCGGTATTTTGGCTGCTGTTGCACTTCCTGCTTATCAAGACTATACAGCACGTGCAAAAGTGTCTGAAGTAGTATTGGCTGCATCAACTTGTCGTACTGCAGTTTCTGAAGCATCACAAACAGGTTTTTCGACTGCTCGTACGGATGCAGACCAGTTTGGTTGTGGGGAAGGTGGTAGTGATACTAGCCCGCTTTCACAATATGTAGAAAAAATTTCAACTACTGCAGCTGGTGTAATTAGTGTAACAGCACGTAATATTAGCCAATTAGGAAATGATAACATTGTAGAATTCCGTCCATTCTCTGATCCTAATGCTACAGTAGCAATGATTGCGTCTGACTTTTCTCGTGGTACAGGTGGTACACTTAAACCAGTTAAAGCTTGGACTTGCGTAGGTAAAAGTGGTTCTGTAACTAATGGTATTGAAGATAAATATTTACCAGCATCTTGCCGTTAATATTTAGAACTTAAAAAATAGGAGGCTTGCCTCCTATTTTTTATATTTAAAATAAATTAGTTGAAATCTTATGTTGATAATCAATATTATAATATTTTCCCTATTAATTTTAGCTTGGTTATTACCGAATCATTATTTGCCTTGGTTATCTGCTTATCAAGAGCTTTGTATGTTTCTTGTAGCATTACTTTTTATTTTTCTACTTATTTTAAAAAATAAAATTTACGTACCAAAAATTGCATATGGCATCCTTTTAATTTTCCTAATCCCTATAATTCAGTTTTTTTTAGGAATTATTCATAATTTAGGTGATGCTTTGCTAACCTCAATGTATATAGGATTCTTCTTAATTGCATTGATTGGGGGTTATAGTATATCTAAATTAAAACATGAAAATAGAACAAAAATATTAATTTTTTTTCTTATATCATTTTTATTTTCATCTATAGTTTCTGTAGGCTTACAACTCAATCAATGGTTACTTTTAGATGGAAACATCTGGATCGTTGATTTGGCACCAAATGCAAGACCATTTGCAAATGTGGCTCAACCTAATTTATTAAGTACATTGCTTATAATTGGACTATTTTCAGTATTTTATTTCTATGAAAATAATAAAATAAATAAGTTTTCTGCCAGCTTGGCTGCAATATTTGTTCTTTTTGGTCTAGCGTTAAATTTTTCTAGAACAGCATGGGTTTTCTGCATTGTTTTCATTGTTTTCTATTTATTTAAAAAACGTACTATAAAAGATGAATTCTATTTAAAAACTTTAAGTATTTTTATTTGGAGTGGAGTCTTTTTTATTTATTTATTACTCATTCCTTATTTGTCGGAAAAATTAGGTTTGCTCTATGAGGTTGACTTAAATAGACGTGTAACTAGCGGTATGGAGCGTCTAAATATGTGGTCTCAATTATTAGATATTATTCAGCAGCAGCCTTTCTTGGGGTATGGTTGGAATCAATTAAATATTGCTCAAATGAGTGTTGAAAATATAAATTTAAATCATCCTATTTTTGGATATAGTCACAATTTTGTTTTAGATTTACTCATCTGGAATGGGGTATTAATTGGTGTAATTTTGGTGGGTATAATGGGGTATTTTTATATAAATTTATCTATAAAAATAGATCAAAAAAATGATTTAATATTATTGGCAATTATTGGGATAATCGTATTGCATAGTATGTTGGAATATCCATTTGCTTATTCCTATTTTTTAATTCCTTTAGCTTTTTTAACAGGGTTAGTTTATGGTAATTATTATTGCAATCATATCACTCTAAAAAAATCAAAAATTTTATCTAGTATTCTAAATATAGCTTTGACTGGTGTACTCTTTCTAACAGCTTATGAATATTTAAAAATTGATCCAGAGTATCAAGCGATGCGATATGAAAATGTTCAGCTAAAAGATAGAGAGCCTGGACAGGAAGAGCAACAATATTTGATGCTAACCAGCATCAATGATTATATTTGGTTCGTTCGATACCCTTTACAATCCGGTATGTCAGATTTTGAACTACAAAGAGCAAAGCAGGTCGCTTTTAAGAAGCCAGGAAAAGCAGTACTAATTCATTATGCTAAACTTTTGATCTTAAACAACAGAGTTGATGAGGCACAGTTTGTAATCAATAAATATAATGCATTTTATCATTCTAAATTAAAAATAAGTGATCTTAAATTTGATATAACTCACAATTAATACAAAGCAATGAAATTTTTTTGCACTTTATTTTTAAAGTTATTGATTTTATGATTTATTTTTATTGGTACTATTCTAGCTTATCTTTCTTATAAGTTTAACAAGGTAGGTAAAGTTATGGAGAATAGGTTTACATTAATTGAATTAATGATTGTAAGTTGACAAAAATAACTAATGATGCGAAAAGGTTTTTTTAGTTAACAGATGTTCACACATGCCTAGAATTGTTTCTGTACCACTTAGTTTAGAACAGCGAGAACGACTCATTTTTCTGGTCAAGCATGCAAAACATTGGCGTGAAAGGCAACGTGCCCAAACTATTCTCTGGCTTTCCGAAGGTAAAAGTGTTGCGGAAGTTGCCACTCTACAAGAACGTATCCCAGAAACCATAAGGCTACAACGCCGACGTTGGGAATTGTATGAGTTTGAATCGATTAAAGAAGGCCATCGCTCAGGTCGACCCAATACATTGATCTCAGACTATCAGGCGAAAATCCTAGATTGGGTCAATACAAGTCCACTCAATGCAGAACAAATCCGAGTCAAACTACATGAAGAATACGAAGTGTCCGTGTCTGTTGAAACCATTCGTAAGTTTTTACGTGATTCAGGTATGGTCTTCAAGCGTACCCGTCATAGCTTGAAAAAAAAGAGATCCGATTGCATTTGAACAAGCAACACAGCAGATTGAAGAATTACGAGAGCAAGCGGCACGTGGTGAAATTATATTAGGTTATGTTGATGAAACAGGATTTTCATCTACACCTGATAACCGCTATGCGTGGACAAAGATAGGTGATGTTCATGCGGTTGATGCAATAAGATTAAAACGAGTTAATGTCATGGGGTGTTTGCTTTCAACGGGGAAACTGGTGACAAGCTGTTTACAAGAGTCAGTGAAAAGCACTTGGTTTTATGCCTATTTAACTGGAATAGCTCAACAAGTAAAACAGATGTATAACCTTCCATTGGTTCTTATTGTTGATAATGCCTCGATTCATAGAAGTAAAAAGATGGCTGATTACAGAGAGCTACTTAAAACTAACTTTTCGACGAATCTGTATTTTATTCCAGCTTATAGCCCTGAGTTAAATCGAATCGAGATAGTATGGAAGCAGATGAAATATTATTGGCGAGATTTTCAAGTCATGACAGCTGACAAAATAGAGCAATGGGTGGAGAAAGTATCAAACCAATTCGGAAAAGAATACATGTTTACTTTTTAATGACAACTTAGTGATTAGTTTAGGTATTTTATCCTCTATTGCATTTCCTACTTACCAAACTTATATCATATGTTCTAAAATAATTGAGCTATTAATGGGTGCAACTATCTTTAAAATAGCAGTCACAGAAGCCTCACAATTAGGTCTTGCTCATTTGCCAACAACATGTAAAGAATTCAGTTGTGATACTTTAGCAGGTGGTAAATCTCATTTAGTTGCAATTCTCTCTACTGTTATGAACGGTGAAATTTTGATAGAAGAACAAACCATATAGGAATTTAGGTCGGCAAGTTTATACTGAGCTAATTCTTATAGTGATGCAATGATGCAAGTTTTATCACAAGCGCAAGACTTTGTTATCTTTATCTATAAGGTCGTAAGTAGGTGGAAGTGTCAAACTAAGGCAGATGGCACTGGTATTCCATTAAAATATTTACCTATGAGCTGTCAATAATTTAGTGGTTATCAATAAAATGAATCCTAGACTTAAGTTTTTTTTAAAACATCTTTCTTGCTCACTATTAATTGCTTTAATTGTTGTGGGAATAGTTTTTTTTGTATGGTATCCCACACCATTGGCATCTGCTGTGGGGGTGACAGATATATTTTGGATGCTTCTAATAATAGACGTTATACTGGGCCCAGTACTTGGTTTTATCGTTTATAAAGTCGGAAAAAAGACTCTCAAATTAGATTTAACGGTAATCATTTCTATTCAAATTTTAGCTTTTATTTATGGTGTTTATAGTTTAGAGCAAGGACGCCCAGTTTGGATTGTATATAGCGTTGATCGCTTTGAGCTTATTAGAAAAAATGATCTGATTAAAAAAAATATTAAGCAAGCTTTACCAGAATTTCAAAAGGAGTCAATGCTTCATCCAAAATTTGCAACCCTAGAGTTTGCAAAGGATCTAAGTAAGCGCAATGATGATATGTTTTTCGAGGTTTTTACAGGAATTTCACTTTCACAAAGACCTGAATTATATGTGAATTTTAATTCCATTAAAATGATTAACAAAGCACGCTGGAAGTCAATAAAAGATCTTAAAAGCTATAATGAGTCTTCATTAGTAGATAAAATCTTAGTAAATTATCCGAATGCAAATGCTTATTACCCACTTAAAGCTCATGCTAGAGATATGGTTGTGTTAATTAATAAAGAAAAAGCTGAAGTCATCAAAATCGTCGACCTCCGTCCATGGAACTAATTTCTTTTATGTAGCATTTAAAAAAGCAGATTACCCTTTAATCTGCTTTTTGTTTATCATGTGCCAAACTTTTATCGCCTGATATTTCCATGAAATTCACGCTTGCCCTTATCGCAGCAATTCTGATTTCACTTGCATGGCTTATGCCTGTGCACTATCGCCCTTGGGTCACCTATACAGGTGAGCTATATGCTTTTTTTGCTCTATTTGCATTAGCTGCAATTGGCTTAAAAGAAAAATTAAGAATACCAGTAGTTGGTTTGCCATTATTAGTGCTTGCCTGTGTCCCGCTGATTCAATTTCTTATGGAGCAGGTCTTTTTCTTTAGTACTGCCATGATGGGCTTTATCTTTGTCTTTAGCTTTTGGCTCTCAAGCGTGCTGGGTTATAACTTTTCTATAGGAAATTATAAAAGGGAAGAAACTTTTGCCCATTTAAGTTATGTGTTTCTAGCTTCAGGTACGCTGACAGGAATTATTACGATATGCCAATGGACTAACTTGGACGCGACTTTGCCGGGTATGGTGAATATCAGTGGCAATCAGCGGCCCTATGCTAATTTCGCGCAGCCCAATAATATGGCAACTTTTTTAGTCATGGCATTGATGAGCTGCCTTTACTTATATGAAAAGAAAAAAATTCAGACCAAGTGGCTATTTGCCTGCGCTGCATTAATTGTTATGGGGGTTGCTTTAAGTCAGTCACGTACGGCCTGGGTAGCCGCGATCGCGATTATCCTGTATCTAGGTTTTTATCAATATAAAAGCGTTATTCGACTGAAATGGTATTACAGCATTGCTTGGTTCATTTTCTTTATTTTCTGCATTGTGGCTTTTCCATTACTCAGTCAGCTCGCTGCACAAGCGATGAATACGGACGTCGTACAAAGCAGGGATGTGGTATCTCGTGCTACCGGAGATATGTCGCGTATTGCGATCTGGCAGCAAATGCTGGCAGCGATTCAGGCACAACCTTGGTTTGGCTATGGTTGGTATCAAACTAGCGCAGCGTTCGTTTCAGTTAGCGATACTGTACAAGGCCCGGTGTGGATCCGTAGTGCGCATAATTTTATTATTGATTTCCTGATCTGGAATGGACTGATCATCGGTCTGCCTTTCTTGGCATATTTTGGTTATTTAGGCTTTCAGTTACAGCGCTGGGTCAATACGCCAGAATCTGTCATTGGAATCTTGATGATCGGGGCTTTTGTGACACATGCCATGTTTGAGTTTCCACAGCATTATGCCTATTTTCTGCTACCAGTCGGTTTTATTCTGGGGACGGTCTTGGCACAAAATCCAAAAATTAAAACGATTACCTTGCCTTCGATATGGATGAAACTGACTTTTAGCCTTGGAGTGATCTTATTGCTCGTGATTTACCGGGATTATGATGTTGCGGTGCCAAAACTAGGACAAAGTATTCGCTATGAAATGCAGCTAGAAAAGATCACTAATGAAAAGCCGATTTATCTGCTGACTGAGTTTAATCACCGGATAGCTTGGATTCGGGTCAATCCTTATCGCAAGATGAGCGAAGATGAAATTCATCAATATGAAAAGCTGGTGGTAAGCTATCCAACCAAATACAACTTTTTAAAATATATTCGTTTATTGGCTTATAACGGCTATGTAGATGAAGCACAGCATCAACTTCAGCGTTTAAATACGATTCAGAAAACTGAACTGGGCTATGCCGAAGTGACGCGAGATATGCCACGCTAATAAGTACAAAAAAGCCAGCAGATGCTGGCTTCTTTTATTGTGAATTGAATCTTAGAGCTGACTTTGAATATAGTTTTCGATACCCACACTTTCAATCAGATCGATTTGCGTGGTGGTCCAGTCCAGATAATTTTCTTCTTTCTCTAGAATTTCCTGAACCAGATCACGTGTTACATAATCCATTTGGGTTTCAGCCAGCGCGACTGCTTTCTGGATGACTTCAATATTTTCTTTAACTTTACGCACATCACAATGCAGTACTTCTTGAGTATGCTGACCGATATACAGTTTGCCCAGATTCTGTAAATTTGGCAGACCTTCCAAAAATAAAATACGTTCAATAATTTTATCGGCATGTTTCATCTGAACAATGGATTCTTTATATTCTGCCGAGCCCAGTTTCTCAATGCCCCAGTCATTAAACATGCGCGAATGCAGGAAATACTGGTTAATGGCAGTTAAGTGGTGATACAACACCTGATTGAGCTGATTAATCACATCACGATTGCCTTTCATCGCATGACTCCATTTGGACCTGTTTTATCTTTCTAAGAAAGCGCTCTAATCCTGATAGTAAAGCAAGTCAGGGGCAAATGGCGAGTAATTTATGGAACAGCAAATGAAAATCGACATAGAATCGATCCAGACTCGGATGAGTGGCAATAAAAACCCGCCAGAGTCAAAGGCGGGGGAGGGGTAATGATCAAAGATCATTGTTTTTCATTATGCTTATAAGGAGAAATATTTTGAATTTATGCTGCAACAGCCAGGCGTGCTGCAATTTGTGAAACTTCATCACTGATGATCATACGGGCTTCTGGTGCACAACGGCCACAGCAAGTTCCCAAGTCCAACATATCGCGGACATCACGATAACTTTCAGCGCCATTTGCAATAGCATCTTTAATGTCTTGATCTGTAATGCCACGGCATAGACAAACGTACATAGGACACAACCACAGTGATTAAATAAGATAAGTAATATTATTGATAATTGTTATCGTTTGTCAATAAAAATCATTTGAAATAGCTTTTATCATGATTGATGATTTAGATAAAAAATCACCACCTGAGCGGAAATCCAAGTACAGCTCGGATTTCCACACAAAAGTGAATCGTAATTTAGAATGAGATATGCAGGGTGGGGATTGAGTAATTTTTATAAATTATTAATTAATAATGACAATACCATCCATTTCAACCAAAGCATCTTTAGGCAGGCTGGCGACACCTAAAGCGGCACGTGCTGGATAGGGCTGGGCAAAATACTCACCCATAATTTGATTGACCAGTTGAAAGTGAGATAAGTCGGTCAGGAAAATATTCAGTTTGGCAATATCTGCCAAAGAGCCACCAGCGGCTTCACAGACTGCTTTTAAGTTATCAAACACCCGGCGAATTTGAGCTTCAATGCCTTCAACCAGTTCCATACTATAAGGATCCAGGCCAATTTGACCTGATAGATATAAGGTATCACCCACTAAAATGGCTTGCGAATAAGTACCAATCGCAGCAGGGGCATTTTCAGTATGGATTACTTGGCGGGACATTAATTTCTCCTTTTATCATCGACATACATCATATTCGATCAATTCGGCTGATCAAAGCACTATCGTTTTAAATGATCAGCTCGCTTTAGAGGCTTCACTGAAAACGACGGGCTGAGCCAGACGGATAATTCGTGGGAAACCGAAATACATGCGTAAATCCCGGATAATCTGTGCAATCTGTTTACGGTTATGCACCACGATATTGACATAAGTTTTGTCATCCTGAGTACGCACCATTTCCACCCCGGAATGTGCTTTACGGCATTGGTAAATCAGGTCGGAAATCTGCTCATCATTCATGTCCAGGTCAATGCTGAGGTAGGCAGTAAAGCTGATATCTTCCAGATCATCCGAGGTCCACTGTAACAACATGATATTTTCTGGATGCTGATGCTGTTCGTGCAACAGGTTGTGACAGCGTGCACGATGCACAATTAGACCGCGACGGGTCAAATGACCCTGAATTGGATCACCCAAAACAGGATTGCAGCAATGTGCATATTTGACATCGACACCTTCCGTTCCCTGAATCAGACGGTCTGAGCTGGCAATATTCTGATGCTGATCTTGGGCAAATAAATGGTTGGCCACCAGTTGCGGTAATAAATCACCGACTGCAATCTGTTCAAATAGCTGTTCCTTGCTGGAAACATGGCGCCATTCCAAAAGATTTTTCCAGTCTGCTTCCGTCAGATCACGAATGGAACGATGGAAGAGTTTCAGTGCACGATTGAGAGCCTGTTGCCCGACCAGACGTTGCTCGTCTGGATCCTGATCGCGCAAAATATTCTGAATAGCACGACGGGCTTTCTGGGTATTAATAAAACTGAGCCAATCCGGATTCGGGGTGGCGAGGACATCGGTAATAATTTCGACCACCTGACCACTCACTAAAGGCGTTGAAAGCGGCTTGGTTTCATTATTAATTTTTGCACCCACCGCATGGTTGCCCAGGAATAAACTCGCCGCATAAGCAAAGTCAACCGCCGTGGCGCCTTGCGGCAATTCATGTAAATGACCGTGCGGAGTATAGACCCAGATTTTTTCTTGGTGCAGATAGTCCAGTAATTCACTGAAAGTAGTTTTGGCGCATTCACCATCGACCAGAACATTCAGATTCTGCATCGAGGCCTGAATCGCAGAGCGGCAGGCCTGCGGGGCACTTTCACCGAGCACAACGCCAAAACGTGCTGCTTTACGCATGAGTTCGGTTTGAATGGTCAAAGACAAAGTGGTCTTTTCGCCTTTCAGACGCATCATCAAGGACTGGTTGCCTCCCGGTAGTGGGCGACGGATATGATCTTCATAACTCTGGATTTTAAAACTTTGCGTCAGAATTTCTGCCAGTCGGTCACAGTCAGCGATACTCTGTAAAATAATTTCAAAAGCATGACTATGAGTTAATTCTTGCAGGTCGATGTCATTTTTAACGAAGTGGCGCAGTAGCTCAATATTATTATTCTTCTTTTTAATCCGACCCTGAATGGCATTCTGTTGCAGCAGTTCGGTCAGGTTCTTTTCCCATTTGGCCTGATATTCACAGCGTTTGGGCTTGGTTTCTAGTAGAGCGGCCTGCACATTGTTATACATGTCCAGATCTAGATTCTGATAGCACAGATGTTCCAGGTTATCGGCCATTTCATTCATGCCGACAATACGTGCCATTGGAACAAAAATTTCAAAGGTTTCGCGGGCAATACGCGCGCGTTTATCAGGGCGCAGTGCGTCCAAAGTGGTCATGTTGTGATAACGGTCGGCCAGTTTCACAATAATGACACGTGGATCTTGTAGAGTCGCTTGCAGAATTTTCCGAAATGAAGCGGCTTTATTATATTCTTTATCGCTAGAATGACTCAGTTTGGTCACGCCATCGACCAGCTCGGCCACAGTAAAACCAAAAGTCTCAGTAATATCATCTTTGTTAAAGTCGGTGTCTTCAATCACATCATGCAGCAAGGCAGCCATCAGCGTTTCAGGGTCAAGACGCATATGCGCCAGAATACAGCTGACTGCAATCGGATGCAGAATATAAGGTTCACCACTTTTGCGCACAATCCCATCATGCGCCATATCTGCATAATCACAGGCCGCAAGCACACGTTCGACATCGCTTTCACTTAAATACGCATCGATAATGATCTCTAACTGCTGCTTGGCTTGACTGACCTGTGGGCCTGGCATAAAACACCTTTTCAACTGAATTTTTTACAAATAAAACGTGAAAGCGCTTTAGAAATGTGAATTTCCTGGTTTGATGGTTTTTTGCTGCTAGTGAGCAGAAAACCAATACAAACTTGATAGCTAACCCTTATGTTATAACCGTTCTGGCATAAATATAAAAGTCACATAACAAAAAAAGCCTAGTTTAGAACTAGGCTTTTTGAGTGACGATCTCTTATTGGAAAGAAAAACCGTCTAAGTTTAGATTATTTGCAGAAAGTGCAAGATCCAAGCTTGATGTTTGATAGTCTTGATCACGTTGTTTCAAAATGTCTTTTGATACATGACCTGAAGCGATTTCACGTAAAGCAACAACAGTCGGTTTGTCATTGTCCCATTCTACAGTTGGTTCAATACCTTGACGTGCCAATTGACGCGCGCGCTTGCTTGCCACTAGTACAAGCTCAAAGCGGTTGTCTACATGGTCTAAACAATCTTCAACGGTGACGCGTGCCATAAGAATTCTCGTTTGAATAATAAATTTTAACAGACTGCACAGTATAAAAGGCTTTGTCTATAGACTCAAGTTTTAATCACTGCTCAGTCGGCGTTATCAGTTTCTGAATTAGTTTTTCATGACGGTTGGCTTGCTGAGACAAGACCAAACGATTGGCGATAATCACCGCTTCAAGGTCATGCAGTGCTTTATTAAAGTCGTCATTAATAATGATATAGTCAAAGTTGCTATATTGTTGCATATCTTCTACCGCGCAGCTCAGACGATGCTCAATCACATCAACTGCGTCAGTACCACGGTTAGACAGGCGTTCACGCAAGTCGAACTGGCTTGGTGGTAAGATAAAAATTTGTTTAGATTCAGGAAAAAGTCGACGAACCTGTTGCGCACCTTGCCAGTCAATTTCCAGTAGCACATCATGACCTTTGGCCAGTTGCTCTTTGACTGTGGCTTGCGCAGTACCGTAGTAATTACCAAATACTTCGGCATATTCGATAAAACCACCTTCATTGACCAGATTTAAAAAATCGTCTTTGTTGGAGAAATGATAGTGTACGCCATCGAGTTCGCCAGGTCGTTGACCGCGTGTAGTGTGTGACACAGAAACGTGAAGATTGTTGACACGCTCAAGTAGGGCTTTAACAAGGGATGTTTTGCCTGTTCCAGACGCTGCAGAAACGACAAACAATAGACCCGACATGATATTTTTCCTGATATGATAAAATATCTTCTCTATTTTAGAGTAGAGCGGCTTTAAACTAAATAGTTGTCAGTCGATTGTTTACATTTATTTCAATTGAACCGCTAAAAATGGTGTGAGTATTGAGGATTCTATGGAAATTGTTTTAGCCAATCCGCGTGGTTTTTGTGCTGGTGTAGATCGTGCCATTGCGATCGTGAACCGTGCCCTAGAATGCTTTAACCCACCAATTTATGTGCGGCATGAAGTGGTGCATAACAAATTTGTGGTCGATGACTTGCGTCAGCGCGGTGCGATTTTTGTCGATGAGCTCGACGAAGTTCCTGACGATAATATCGTGATTTTTAGCGCACATGGTGTTTCTAAAGCGGTACAACAAGAAGCTGAACATCGTGGTTTGAAAGTTTTTGATGCGACTTGTCCCTTGGTGACTAAGGTGCACATTGAAGTGACCAAATATGCCCGTGAAGGTGTGGAAGCGATCCTGATTGGTCATGAAGGGCATCCGGAAGTTGAAGGCACCATGGGGCAATATGACAAAAAAAATGGTGGTGAGATTTATCTGGTTGAAGATGAAGAAGATGTTGCCGCTTTAACGGTGCGCAATCCTGAAAAAGTCGCTTTTGTCACGCAAACGACTTTATCAATTGACGATACAGCGAAAGTGATTGATGCCCTTCGCCAAAAATTTCCACTGATTCAAGGTCCACGTAAAGATGATATTTGCTACGCTACGCAAAACCGTCAGGATGCAGTGCGTGATCTGGCTGAACGTTGTGATGTCGTACTTGTGGTAGGTTCTCCAAACTCTTCAAATTCAAACCGCCTACGTGAGCTGGCGGAACGTATGGGGAAAGCAGCTTACCTAGTTGATAATGCTGATGAGCTTAAGCAGGAATGGTTTACAGGAAATGCCCAGATTGGGGTAACAGCAGGCGCATCTGCACCTGAAATTCTAATTAAACAGGTCATTCAGCGTTTACAAGATTGGGGCGCAGATGTACCTCAAGAACTAAATGGTCGTGAAGAAAATATAACTTTTAGCCTGCCAAAAGAATTACGTATTCCAGTTACTCAAGCTTAAAATGTGACGTATTTATCACCTGATTTATAATTTTAAAAAAACAGATAACTAATTTTTTGCAGTTATCTGTTTTTTTATGCCATTTATCTCTATTCGTGTGGGTTTTGTAAAGTAATTGGATACTATTTTTAATAGGGTAAAGTTTTGTTGCTTTGGGGGCAGGATGCGAAAAATAAGAGGATTCACGTTAATTGAGCTGATGGTGACGATTGCAGTATTGGCAATTATGGCGACGATAGCTGCTCCTTCTTTTGGGGATTTGATTGCAAAACGACATTTAGATACCTCAATTCGTGAGCTGTCTTTGGTGTTAAGTGATGCGCGAGCACAAGCTACAACTTTAAGAAAAAATGTGACAGTAAAATTTGAAAGTGGAACAAACACAGCAGAAATTCTTTATTGGATACCCAAATATGATGATGTGGATTTGAATTCAAACGCCAATGATGTTGATTTTTCTGATGTTGCCTATAATTCAGTAGGTATTCCACGGCAGAGAACAAAAACAATTGATAATGAAAATTATGATAAAGATCAAACTACAGATCTAACCACCATACCACCCACTAATCCACCAACAGTGGAAGTTTTATTACCGCTTAAATTTGAGTTATGTAATTCAAAAATAAAACAAAGTCGCACTATTACACTTTCAATGAATGGCACCGTGGAAAAAATTGAATTAGGGGTGTGCTCATGAATAACATGAATACGCAAAAAGGTGTTGGCTTAATAGAGGTCTTGGTTGCCTTGTTATTGTTAGCCATAGGTATTCTAGGTTTTGTTGGGTTGCAATTAAGAGCAGTGGATGCAGCAAATGAGGCAACAGATCGAACCATTGCAATCAATATAGCGCGTGATTTAGCTGAAAGAATGCGAGTGAATAAATCGGAATTGGCTGAGTATAAAACGGCGATCAATGCGAAGACTAAAAAAGATGGTTGCGTTGGAAGTGTACAAAGCTATGTACCGAATTGCTCTAGCCAAGTTATGGCTCAGTTTGATGCGAGTCAGATTACGCAAAAGGCAGCAGAAGTGGGACATGTAGTTAAAATCAATAATTGTGTCGGTAGTAGCCTGAATTGTATTTATGTAGCTTGGGGTGACACCAATATAGAAAGTAATTTGAACGCTTGTATTGATTCTTCAACTGGGGCTTACGTAGCAAATTCTAAGTGTTTAGTTATGGAGGCTTTTTAAAATGAATTTAAATAAAAAGCTGTTTTTGTATTCTAAACAAGGTGGTTTCACACTTTTAGAGTTAATGATTGCACTCAGCTTAGGGCTTGTTGTTAGTGCAATTGCTATTCAGTTGGCTTTAACAGGGCAAAAAGGTGTATCTACTCAACAGGCACTTTCTGATTTGCAGAATGATTCACTTTTTGGCTTGGAAACATTTGTACGTGAAATACGTTTGGCTAACTTAAATGCGGTTGAGCCGATGATCAATGACAGGGTTCTGCACGGGGGAATAGTGTTGGACGCACGCAACTACACCCAAAAATTTAAAAATGGTGAGGATGGTAAACCTACTACAACTTTAGATATTACACTTAAAAATGCTTTGTCTGAGGGTGCGGTAAGTAATTCATCTAACTTAGTGGGGCAAGCTAGTGACCAATTGGTGATCCAATATAAAAACTCAATGGGAAATCAATTTGACTGTGAAGGTCGCCAAATTACGAAAGATGCTTATGTGGTGCAGCGTTATTTTTTAAGAAATGATAGCAATAGAAATGACCCGAATAAACCATTGGCTTTGGCATGTACAGCTGCTAGTTATACAGGAGATGAGCCAACGGAAATTGATTTGTCTGGTAATGGACAAATTATGATTCCTAGAGTGGATCACTTAAGCATTCAGTTGGTTGTTGCAAGAGATGGAATGAATAAGGCTTGTTCTGCTACTGCAGCAGCAGATGGGCAGTTGGATTGTTTTGGTCAAATTTCAATTGCCGATTATAAGAATCTTGCTGCTACAGAGAAACCACAGATTGTTGCAGTCAAAGTAGGGTTGTTGGTTCGCTCGAATAATACCGTGGGAAATAATGACTTGTTTAATGCCGATAAAGAATATCAAGTTTTGAATACCCGAGCGAAATTGAATCCACATGACAAAAATAAGTTGTATATGCGAAATGTAGTTACACAAACCATTGCGATACGTAATGGTTTTGGCATCGCGAAGTAAGGAGAGGGAAATGAATGTACTAAAAGTAAATCATAGACGCTCTCAAAATGGTTCAGTACTTATTGTTGTATTGGTAATGCTGATTGTGATTGCAATTGCGGGTACATGGGCAATTCGTTCCAGTATTACTTCTTTAAATATTTCAACGAATGCGCAGGCAAGTTCATTATTGGTTCAAAACAGTGATTCAGTATTTTTTACTTTAGAGAACAAAACCAGTAATGCTTTGCAATTTGCTCAAATGCGTATTGGTGATGGTATGTTGGCTTATGCGTTACGTCCTGAAAATAAAGGTAAAGAATTAGTATTTTGTGTGCGAGGTAATGTGACAGATAACTTTTCTGGAAGTCGTATTGCCAGTTCTGTGTATTGGCAGAATAAGAAAATTGTAAATACAGAATTGGGACAAAATGGTTTTTGTCAAACAACTCGTGGTGATTTTATTAGTGGTCGTCAAGCTGTAATGACTCAAGTCACTGTGCGTGCAGCAGATACGGATCGAGATTGGGAACACATGATGGAAGGCGATGACAAAGAAAGTTCAAAGAGTACGGGAATTCAGCACGTGGTGATTACGGCAACCTCTTTACTTCCAAATTTAAGTTCAGCCAGTGTTCAGCAGGTCAATAATTGTTTGAAAAATCACACCAGCTTTGTTGATCCTTTGGTTGATAACGATACCGTTACTGATTGTTTGGCAAGAAATAACGTTCCATATAGTACTCAAGATATGGAATACAGTTTGCGCACGCTAAAAGCTAGCTCGTAGGGGGATAGAAAATGAAGCAGCATCAGATTCAAAAAATTCAACAGCAGCAGTTGAAGCCTATAAGTAAATTCAAACTTGCGATATTAGCAGCTTCTATTACCTTTTTAATTGCTCAGACTGCGACTTCTTATGCGAGTGATATAGAAATCTATACTTCCAATAGCAGTTCAGCAGCGGGAGCTGTAATTGTGATGATGTTAGATACATCGGGCAGTATGGATTTGCATCAAGTAGGTGATGATGCATGTGATATACCTGATGGTGTTAGTACATCTAATGTTGTATTAAAGAAGGGTATAAATCATCCGGATGGCTATGGGTATAAAATTAATTATTGTGAAGTAGGAGCAGGGAAGGCCTACTTTTATAGGACAATAGTCGAATCAGTACAAACATCCGCAACAGGCTGTGGACGTAGAAATAGATCTCCATGCTATGAAGATCAGAATGTATGGTATCGATGCGGTGCTGTGAATGTAGGTAGCGTCTATAAAAATAAAGACTCATGTGCAGTAAGGATAGCAGCTCCGAGTATAACTGGTTATCAGCCGGAACTAGGAGGGTATAGAGATTCTTCAACTTATTATTATAAAAATACTGTTGCAACAAATATATACCTGGATAGAATTAGTCGGTTGAAAAATGCCCTGTACGCGTTGGCAGTAATGCCACTATATAATGATACAACAAAAACAGGCATTAAACCGAATGTACACATTGGGATAGGAACTTATCCATATTTAACATCTTCAGAGAATAACAAAAGGGGGTATATTCGTATACCAGTAGCTGAATGGGGAGATATTGGTTCAGCTCAGCGTCAAAAAGTAATAGACCTTGTTAAAAGTAATGAATTTAAAGGTGAAGGTGGGACACCTACATCAGCAGCTTATGCAGAAGCGGCTGCTTATCTCTTGGGTACAACCACTAGGGGAGGTAGTAGCAATAGTTATAGTGGAAGTAACTTAGCACCGTCTAGTATTTATGCTGATGGAAAATATACATCACCAATCAATCAATGTACTGGAGATGGAATTTATTTCTTAACTGATGGTCAGCCACAAACAGATAAAGATTCAAATACTCAAACGATTATGCGAAGAGCATTATCATCCGGTACTTGGGTATTTGGAGATGGATTTAGTAATAATACAGGTGCGAATGATAATTATTCGTTTAAATCAGATTGGAAAGCTATAGGATCTTTTTCAAAACAATTAAATGATGTTACAGAATTAAAGCGTATTACAGGGTTAACCAAAGAAAAAGGAATTGCAACTGCCGTTGTTGGATTGGGTAAAGTTTTTGCTGATGCTGAAAATACAACAGATCAGGACGGTAAAAATGCATATGAATGGGGTCTGCATAGTTCTGCAGGCGGTAGTTTTGGTCAAGGTGGGTTTACTTCAGCTGATGATTCAGCACAAATTGTCGCCAGTTTAAACCGCTTTATTGAGGATCGAAGTGTTGATATTCCAAGTATTAGTACTGGCTCTTCAACTATTCCGTTAGATAGTCTAAATCCAGAAGTTGTACAGGGATATTCATACTTCCCTCAATTTGAACCTAAGGTGAAAGACTCTGATGTTAAGCAATTGTGGTTTGGTAATTTAAAGAAATACTATGTTGTTGATAATGGTATTTTTGCTGATGAAGCAGGAACTAAAAAAGTTGTTGTGAAGAAGAGTATTCTTGCAGATTTAAAAGATATTTGGTCTAAAGACAGCACAATGACTTACCCTTCTGGTACATCAACTTATAAAAAGTATGGTGTATTAGGTAAGTTAAAATATGGCATAGAAGAAGAAAAACCTGCACGTTATATATATACAGACTACTCGTTTGATGGAACAAAAGAAGAGGGTAGCCGTATTGCTCAAGACTTAAGTTTAATTCAAGTTAAACCAACATATACAACTAGCTCTAAGACAAAAACAGACGATCCTGAGCGTGTAAGAGCCTTAATGGCATTGTTAGGTTATCAAATACCGGCTAATGAATCTACGAATGGTTATGATCTGAGTAATGCAGCTCCAGTTGAAGTTTTGCGTCAAATGGGAAGCAGTTTACATTCTTTACCAGTGCTATTAACTCAGAGTGGTAAGGCAATAGCAAAACGTAATGAATCAGGGGGAGTCTATGTAGACAGTGAAGACCGTCAAGACTACATTTTGTTTGGGACAACTCAAGGCTTATTGCATGTGGTTGATGCAGATTCTGGTGAGGAAAAATTTAGCTTTTTACCGAAAGAGATGTTGGAAAAACAGTATGAATTACTGAAGGTGGGTGCAGGGAGTTGGAATAAAGGTAAAGCAGGTCTGTATTATGGTATCGATGGGGAGTGGACGGCACATACAGTATATGTAAGTAAAGATGATGGCACGCTTACTGTGGATGGTATTGCTAGAGATGTTGCAGGCTCTAACTCTAGTGAAAAAGAAAATTTAAAAGGAAAACAGTGGGTTTACGGTGGTTTAAGAATGGGTGGTCGGAGTTATTATGCCCTTGACTTAACAGACCTGGACAATTCAGTCGCAAAACCGAAAGTTAAGTTTCATATTGATCCAGCGAGCAGTAGTGTTAAACGTTTGACGTATGATAAGGATGGTAACCCTCAGTTATCAGAAAAAGTCTATGATGCCTTGGCCAACATGGGTCAAAGTTGGTCAAAACCTAAATTGGATTATGTTAACTGGAAAGGTGAGCGTAAGCTCGTTATGTTTGTAGGCGGCGGTTACGACGCTGGTGGTCCAGAGGGTGATGGTCTTTATGAAAATGGTGTTCGATCAGGCTATGGTGGATATGAATATCATGATTATAAACAGGCGCAAGTTTCATGTGCTGCGGGTAATTTAAGATGTAGTACTGATAGCCGTGGTTCCGGCGTATATATGTTTGATGCTAACAATGGTGATTTACTTTGGTATGCAGACTCTACTAATGGTGAAAATGGTATTGATCATGTTAAAAATGAAGACCTTAAATATAGTGTAGTAAGTGAAATTAAAACTATTGATCGAAATAATGATGGTGTAGTCGATCATATTTATTTTGGGGATTTAGCTGGTCAAGCTTTCCGTATTGATTTTAAAAATGCTGGGGGCTCTACTTTTGATTCACAAGTAACCAAAATTTTGAATTTACATAAAACAGATGGTAAAAGCCCTCGCTTTTATTATATGCCAACATTTACAGCACATCACAGTGCGGGGAAATTGGAAGGCGGTAATATAGTCGTTGCATCTTTTGTCTCAGGGAATAAAAGCTCACCATTATTGGCTACATCAGATTCTCCAACAGCAACAGGGCAGTCAAATTCAACAGGTCTGAGCTATGATGCTGTTTATGCGCTGTATGAATATGATATTCATCCAAATGGGTCTTACTATCCAGCGACACGAACAGCTGCTAAAACACTAGCGACCAGTGCTGAATCAGCAGCTGCAGCAACTCCTAATAAGACCAAGCTTAGATTGTTGACGGATATTATTAATAATAAAACAGCAACGGCTTCAAAAGGTGCAAAAATTGATCCATCAAGTGGCTGGGGAGGTTGGTATTATCCATTTAATAAAAACTTCACAGAAGCACAAAAAGAAGCCAGTACTGTTACAGTTAGCGAAGGCATAGTAAAAGGAATTACTCCATTGGTTGCAATGGAGGGAAATTTGTATGTAACTATGTATGATGCATCTGCTACAGGTACAACATCTTCATGCGGTGCTGGTGTAAAAGGTGATAGTTTTACACAGCGGTTATGCTTACCGACAGGTGTATGCCCTGAACAGGCTAGATATACCTATCATTTAGGTGCTGGTATTGTGGGTTTAAACGTTGGTCCAATGACTAGCTCTAAAGGGAATAAAGGGATTATTGTTCCAGATCCAGATCCAGATAATGTGAAATGTGTAGGTGCTGATTGTGCTACTATAGGTAACCGTTTTATTCCAGCAGGTGGTTCGTTGAAATTTATTCCACATCGTTGGTATGAACGCTATTCAACGAAGGAGTGAAAAGAATGAAATCTCCTTTTTCACAAAACAAGTCGCAGTTGGGTTTTACCTTAATTGAGTTGATGGTGGTTGTGGTGATTGTGGCGTTACTCGCTGCAATCGCTTTGCCAAGCTATCAGATTTATGTACAACGTTCACATTTGGCTCAAGCACAACAGGAAATGCAAAAGCTTGCTGAGCAATTGGAGCGACATAAAGCTAAGAACTTTAGTTATAAAGGTTTTGAGGCAAGTTATTTATATAGAGATAAAGATGGTGTTTTGAATTCAAACTTTGATACGGCTAAACAGCAAATTTCACTCCCTATTCATTCGACTAATCCTAGTTATAGATTAAGCATTATTGGTTTTTATACGGTCAGTGAGTTTGAGAAGGATGAAGAGGGGAATGTAACCAGTACCATCAAAGATCCTGAAATTAAAACGGATTTATTGAACAAAAAGATTGATTTTGATAAATCCTCACAGTCTGACATGTTTGCTATAGGAAGTAGCTGGGCAATAAAAGCAGAAAGTTTAGATCAAAAGAACTATGGTCTTTTATTAAATAGCTTGGGTGCCAAGTGTATGAATAAAAAAGATTATACGAAAGTAAGTTATACCTCATGTGGTAATGAGGGAGATGGAGCTGAATCATGGTAAAGCAAGGGTTTACGCTTATTGAATTGATGATTGTTGTTGTAATTATTGCAATATTGGCAGCCATCGCTTATCCCTCTTATCAACAATATAAAATCAAGATGAATCGAGCAGAAGCCCAATCAGAAATGATGTTCATTGCAGAAAGAATGAATGCTTATAAAGGGATGAATGGTTCTTTTTCGGGGGCAACAATTGCTCAAATATATGGATCAGCGGTTACACCGAAACAAGGTACTGCTTTGTATAGTTTAAGTTTTGATGCTGTTTTAACTAATACAACAAGTTGGACGTTAATTGCAAAGCCAATCACAGGAACCTTACAGGCTGGTGATGGGTGGGTGTGTTTGAATAATAAATCTGAAAAATACTGGGCGAAAGGAGCATCAAGTTGTGCATTATCGCCAAACTCCAACTGGGATGGTAAATAAATCCAAAATTGTAGCCAAACACTTTTTGATCTTTCATTCAGGGCAAAGTTCAAGTAAAATACTGCCCTCTATGAAAGGGGTTTGAGCTGTATCGATGGTCGGTACAAGGATAATCCGTAAAAACTATAAGGTTCTATCATGGTTGTTATTCGTCTTGCACGCGGTGGTGCTAAAAAACGTCCGTTCTATCAAATCATTGTGACTGATAGCCGTAATGCACGTGACGGTCGTTTCATCGAACGTATCGGTTTCTTCAACCCTACAGCTCAAGGTAAAGCAGAAAAACTTCGTTTAGATGCTGACCGTTTTGCTCACTGGGTTTCTCAAGGTGCTCAACCTTCTGATCGTGTTGCTTCTTTAGCTGCTCAAGCTAAGAAAGCTGCAGTTGCTGCATAATTTTTATATAAATTAGGTAGTAGCTTGCCCATGACACCAACACAGAATGTTCCCGAAGATCGTATTCAGATTGGACAGTTGCGTTCAGCATATGGATTAAATGGGTGGCTCTGGGTCTATTCCAATACAGAACCTATGAGCAACATATTTGACTATCTGCCTTGGTACATTGAGACCAAAGCAGGTTGGCAAATTGTCGATGTAAAACGTTGGAAACCACATGGTAAAGGCCTGGTAGTTTCGCTTAAAGGTGTGAGTGATCGCACTGGTGCAGACGAACTGGTTGGCTCCAATGTCTGGATCTCTAAATCGCAACTGCCTCAAGCAGGCGTAGATGAGTACTATTGGTCTGATTTAAAAGGTCTAACTGTGTTAGGTCTGGATGATGAAGAACAAGAAGTCAATCTCGGTCAAATTTTTGAGCTGTTTGAAACAGGTGCTAACGATGTGATGGTGGTTCGCGCAACTGCCGACAGCATTGATGGCGAAGAGCGAATGATCCCATGGCATAAAGATGTGGTGCAACGCGTTGATCTTGAAGCTGGTCGTATCTACGTCAATTGGGGCGTAGACTACTAAGAATTTTTCGGAAATACGGGAGTCTGCGATGTTTTTTGCAGTCATTACGCTTTTTCCTGAAATGTTTGAAGCGATTACAGCCTATGGGATTAGCGGGCGCGCAGCAAAACGTGAGTTGATGCAAATTCATTGCATCAATCCTCGCGATTATGCGACGGGCAACTATAAACGGGTGGATGAACGTCCATTCGGCGGTGGTCCGGGTATGGTGATGATGGCTGAGCCTTTGGCAAAAGCAATCCAGCATGCCAAAGAGCTTGCAAAGCAAGCAGGTGCAGTTCAGGTTCCTGTGGTGTATATGTCACCGCAAGGAAAGACCTTAAACGAAACTGCGGTACAGGATTTTGTCAAATATGACGGAATCATTGTACTGTGCGGACGTTATGAAGGCGTTGATGAGCGTTTGATCCAGCAATATGTTGATCAGGAATGGTCAATTGGAGATTACGTGTTGTCAGGTGGTGAACTTCCTGCGATGGTTTTATTGGACAGTATTATCCGGAGACTTCCGGGTGCCATGTCTGATGAACAATCACACGTGCAAGACTCATTTGTGGATGGTCTGCTAGATTGCCCACAATATACCAAGCCAGATCATTTTGAAGGTTTGGATGTGCCTGAGGTGTTAAAGTCCGGGCATCATGCCAATATTGAAAAATGGCGGTTTTTGCAGCGATATCAGCGTACACTTGAACGCCGCCCAGAGTTGGTGGAAAAAGTCGAGTTGACCAAGCAGCAGAAAAAATGGCTGAAAGATTTGTAAGATATTGATGAGTAATCATTTCTGTCTTCAAGCAAGTACTTAAAATCATTTAAGTATTCTTTAATAGGCTCTTTATGGTTGAGATGGTCAACCATAAAGGGAAAGATAATCGGGTGTATGCGCTTTAGCCTCTATACCCAGCGATGATCAGACCTCTTCTGACTCGCACATATTGGAGATACCCCATGAGCGGTAAGCATCCTTTAGTTCAAGTAATTGAAAACGCACAATTGAAACAAAACATCCCTGCTTTTGCACCAGGTGATACAGTTATTGTTCAAGTTAAAGTAAAAGAAGGCGACCGTGAGCGTTTACAGGCGTTCGAAGGCGTTGTAATTGCTAAGAAAAACCGTGGTTTGAACTCTGCGTTCACAGTACGTAAAATTTCTAGCGGTGTTGGTGTTGAGCGTGTATTCCAAACTCACTCTCCAATCGTTGCTGGTATCGAAGTGAAACGTCGTGGTGACGTTCGTCGTGCTAAACTTTACTACCTACGTGAATTGTCTGGTAAAGCTGCACGTATTCGTGAAAAATTACCAGCTCGTAAAACTAAAGCTTAATTTTAAGTTTTATACGAGTGAAAAAATGCGCCTTTGGGCGCATTTTTTTATGTCTGGCTATTTTAATAAATCATAAACCTTGCAGTTTTAAACGGTTGGCATGCTGACGATAGGCAGCAACTGGATCAGGCGCAAAGGTACCTTTAATGCCAAACAACAAGTTGATTTCATCCAGATGATTCCACGGGTAATCATCACGAATCGTTTTACCAAATTTGGCACTACATACCGACACAATTCCATCATTTGCGCCAGCCTTGCTCGCAGAAAGTAGATCCAAGGCTTTCATGGCGGCATCGCTGACATCTAGGGGATTGGTCACGGGTTGATTCCCGTCATTGAATACAGTGCAATGCCTTGGTCTGTATATTTGCCTTCACCACATGGGCTCAGCGAAAGCCCGAGTTTAAAGCGTTGGTTAAATTCGGCTGTGCCTTCAATCGACGTGCTGTGTCCTGCTGCCAGAGTATTATGTGGGAAAGCTTGACTGTCTAAGCCTTGTGCCCACATGATGACGTTGCCAAAACTGCTGATCAGGGTATTGAGCAGTTCAGATGTTCCGGTTTGATTAGCAAGTCGCATGACATCAGAGGCGACAATGGTGCCTTGGTTGGCACCCCCCACAGTCATCACGGAGGCTACATGTTGCGGTATCACCCCGGCTGCATAACGCACGCTATGCGCACCATGACTATGACCAATTAAATTCAGTTTTTTGGCGCCGGTGATTGCCATGACTTCTTTCAGTTGCTCCACATATTGTTCACCTCTGATTTCGCTGGAATTGAAAGGTGAGATGCGGGTGGCAAAGGCAGTTGAACCGTTACGGGCTAAATCTGGCAAAATTTGATACCAATAATCCATGCCTAAGGCATCAAAACCAATTCGATTAAAGCCGACCATGCCATGTGCAAATACAATCGGGTATTGTATTTTTGCATAATTGGACACGACAAATCTGGATTCTGCTTGCTGCAAATTGGAAGCCTGCACATATTGGCCCGCAAATAACACGCAGCATAAGGTTATAAAATGCGTTCTAATTTTCATAAAGTTCCATTTTGGCGGTTTAAAAATTAGAAAATCCCTGTGCATTGGGATGACAGGGATGAGATTGAATTACAGGCCTTGCAATTTGAGCCGGTTGGCATGCTGGCGATAAACATCGACTGGGTCTGGAGCAAAGATATTTTTTAATCCGAGGAACTGGTTCACTTCATCCAGATGGTTCCAGTTGTAGTTATCCCGAATGGTTTTACCGAATTTGGCACTACAGCGGGAGACCAGACCATCATTTTCCTTGCCGCCATCAATGAGTAGAGCTGTAACTGTCAAGGCTGAATCAGGATCGAGCGGATTGGTGACTTGACCTATACCGGTAAATGAATAATGACGAATATCACCGTCTTTTTCCTTACCTTCACCGCAGGCGGTGGTTGGCATACCGAGCGGATATTTCTGGTTGAATTGAGCGGATCCTGCCAGGGTCAGGCTGCGACCACCGGCCAGAGAATCATGCGGGAAACTGTTCGGATCCAGACCTTGTGCCCAGGTGATGGCCTTAGACACCAGGTTGATACCACCGACTAAAGGCCCTTGTATCGGTGTACCTTCTGCTTGCAGGATCAGGTCTCCAACCGGGGAGCCCTTATGCGGAGCACCGACAGAAGTCAGGGAAGCGACTATTCCATTCCCTGCACCTGCGACATAACGAATGGTCGGGCCGCCATGCGAATGACCGATCAGATTGACTTTCTTTGCACCGGTAATGGCCAGAATTTCATTTACCTGCTCTAAAAGTTGCTCACCCCGAATTTCCGATGAGTTAAAAGGCGAGACACGTGTTGCCCAGACATTACCGCCATTACGCGCCAGATCCGGTAAAATCTGATACCAGTAATCCAGTCCAAACTGGTCAGTACCGATCCGGATGAAACCCGCCATACCATGTGCAAAGACAATCGGATATTGGGTCTTGGCATATTGTGAACTGGCTTTTGCTGTGACCTGACTGGCCTGGGTGGATGCCTGGGTGCTAAGGCATGTACCCGCCAGCAGCAGGCCGGTGATTAATATTCCGAATTTCATTATATTTTCCTCACTTTTGTTGTTTTAACGGGATGATCCTCATCCAGTTGCCTAAAGTTCCCCTATGTAGCAGGGACTCAGTTTCCTAAGTTTTTTTAATTAATAGAGATGATCTATTCATAAAAATAAGTGATTTATAAGCCTTGCAGTTTGAGCCGGTTGGCATGTTGGCGATACAGGGCGATCGGATCCTGCGCGAAGGGGCCCAAAATACCGAAAAACTGGTTTACTTCATCAAAATGGTTGTGGGCATAGTCCTGACGGATAATCTGGCCATAGCGCCCGCTACACAGCGGCAGAGTACCATCATTGGCTTCTCCTTTCAGGAAACTGCTACCTAACCTCACGACTGTAGATTCAATCGCATCCAGTGGATTGGTCGCCTGCCGGTTGCCCATCCAGGAATAGTGGTAAATTCCATTTGGCGTAAGTTTGCTGCCCTGAGACTGACAGTCTTTGGGAATGGCAGCAGAACCATATTTCATATTGAAAGCCTGAATCGCCTCTAGATTCATGGCTTGCAGTGCCTCGATCATACTGACCGGATACTGGTTAGCTGTAACCAGATTCATGCTATGGCCCAAAATTGTACCAATGGCATGGATAAAGGGTTCAAGCAGTGGCGTCTGGCTGGCATTGACAAAAACCGGGGTGCCTTGCATCGCCCCGGCAATGGCGGTTAAAGAGGCGGCTTTATGCGGTGCAACGCCCTCGATATATTGAATTGTTGGGCCACCTTGGCTATGCCCAATCAGATTGACTTTCTTCTGGCCCGTCAGTGCCAGTATTTCATCAATTTGCATCAAGAGCTGTTCACCGCGCAGTTCATTGGACGCAACAGCAGACAATTCGGCAGAAAACACCCGTGCACCATGCCGGCTCAGGTCTTGGGGAATCTGATACCAATAATCTAAACCGATGTGATCTGTTCCAATCCGGTTAAAACCTAGACCAAAACCATGAACAAAGACCATCGGGTATTTTGTCTTGGCATAACTCGAGAGGACAAAATTGCTTTTATATTCCTGTAATGCCGAGGCTTGCACAGGGCCAGTTAATAGGGAAACCAGTAGCAAAAAGCTTAAGTAAGATATTATTTTTTTCATTGCAGCTTCCCGATCGCGGATAGGTCAAATAAAAAGAACCAGAAAAAAAGCCTATATTTCAGCTGAAAATACAGGCACTCTGGGGTTATAAACCTTCTAATTTGAGTCGGTTGGCATGCTGGCGGTAGAGGGCGACCGGATCTGGTGCAAACACGCCTTTCAGACCAAACATCATATTGGCCAGGTCCGTATGATTGAGTTTGTACTGGTCATGAATCACCTTGCCCATGAACGCACTACAACGTGAAACCATGCCATCATTGTCTTTACTGCCATAAGATAAAGGGCCGAGCTGCATCAGGATCGTATCAATATCCAGGGCATTGGTGGCTTGGGCCACACCCGTCCATGAATAATAATGAATGCCTTTACTATCTTTCTGTTTTAAATTTTTATTGCAGTTTTCTGTAGAAGCCAATACGCCATCTTTGACCACCTGCTGTGCCACTGTGGCATTAAAAGTATTTGAACCGGTCTGGCTCAGGGATTTCATGGAAGCATCAAAATCAATTTCCAGTTCAGGCTTAAACTGACCCAGTGCAATCAATGGACCAATAATATAATCACCTAAAATGTTAAAGGCGGTACGCGTCAGGCTATTGTTCTGAATATCATCTGCCACTTTGGAGCCATGGTAGGTTCCTGCAACGCCGGTAATAGAGGCGATATACTGCGGCTGGGTCGCTGCAACATACAGCACTGTTGGTCCACCATGGGAATGGCCAATCAAGTTCAGTTTTTGCTTTCCGGTAATTGCCAGAACCTCTTCAACCTGATGGATTAGTTGTTCTCCGCGATGCATCGTTGTATTTGCCGGCGATAATTGTGCAGCAAACACGGTTGAACCATTACGTGCCATATCTGGCAGAATCTGATACCAGTAATCCAGCCCGATACTATCGGTGCCAATACGTGACCAGCCTAACCAGCCATGTACCATCAGGATCGGATATTTGGTCTTGGCATAGTCAGACCGGCTCTTTTCGATGACTTGTGTTGCACTCGCTGCAGCCTGAGTCTGTGCAGAAAAACTGAATCCCAGAGTGGTCGCTAAAGCCACAGTCAGTAACTGGGCTGTCTTGCTGAAAGTATACATAGCTGTCCCTTTTTAAATTTTATCGTTATTCAAGCAATCATTGCTTTTTGTATAGTGTCGCAAGCCACAAATCAGACTATGAAAATACAGTTTAGGCCTTCAGTGGCTGAGCAATTTTTCTTTTGAAGAAGCGGTATTTTTTCATTTCAGAGGTCTAAAACCATGTCATTTGGGGACATGCAGGACAGGAGGAATTTACATTGTAAGTATGTGTTTTATTTGCAGATGTATTTAAATAAAAAGTCTTTGAAATAATTGAAATTTGTCTAAGTTATTTTGTGTAAATTCGAAATATTTAGAAACAACTATAAAAGATCATTTTGAGAAAAAATATAAAGTTATCAAAATGGCATTTATAAAAAAGCCATCAACAGGTGATGGCTTTTAGGCTTAGTCAGCAAAGGGCAGCTTGGCTCCCTGATCATGAACCTGTTCAAAGGTTTCTACCCGCAGCTGTTCTTGCGGTGTATTAAAATGTTTGCTGCGAAGCTGGGCAATCGCTTGCTGCTTTGCAGTATCGGACATGCCGGACTGGGTAATCTGATCCCGTTCATCTAAATAGCCAGTCACCCGGTTTTTCCAGTCGCTGCGTTGCACATCCAGTTGTTCCAGACGCTGTGTCGCTTCAGCACCGACCAGATTAATCCGCATTTGCCGGATTTCATCGCTGGAACCGCCACGGGCTTTAATATCAGCGGTGAGTTTGCGCAGGTCTTCCAGTTTATTCAGTTGTTCCAGATTTTCCTGCCAGTCCTGCGGGAGTTGCTGAAACAGTGCTTTGAGCTTTTGGGCTTTTTCAGTTTCCGTTAAGCTTTTGTCTGCCAGTATGCTCATCCGGTCCAGGGTATATTCATGATAGGCATCTTCTGTGCCGAACAAGCCTTCAATCTCATACTTGGAAAAGTACTGCTGGCGCAAATTCTGGGTACTGTTATAGATACTGCGATAATAGGCAGGATCTTCCTGATTCAGCCCTGCCGGTACAGTGAGCTGGCCCAAACCCTGACGGTACTGGATATAACGATCCCATAAATCCAGAATTTGCGAAAGTACCGGTTCTTTATGATTCTGGCGAATATAGGCTTTAAAATCCTGCTGGATCTGCTGCAGATTTTTTTCACCAAACTGGGTAATAAAATATTCAAAACAGTTGCGGGTCTGTTCATTCACAATCAGACGATTGCTGGCATCTAACTGCATCTGACAATTAATTTCGGTATCTTGCTGACTGGCACTGGGGAAAGCTGCATTGGCAGGGCCATTGACCAAGAATGCAGTTTGCTCTGCCTGAGTTTCAGTTATAGGCGTTTTTGTTCCGGTATCCGCCTGGGTATTTTCTTTTGGAGACAGCCATAAGATCAGTGTGAGTATGCACAGCACCAGCAACGCCAGAATGATCCATATTTTATATTTCTGCATATCCTATGCACCTATTTTCTCGTTATTTCATTATTTTTAGAGGTTTAAGCTTTTTAAAAGCGTTGAGTTGTTCAAACCGGCTCAATATGCCATAAAAATCATTAGAGACTATAGAAAAGTTGTAAATCCTCTCGCAGGGTTTTACCATGGCGCCAATTTATAAAATGTCTGATTTTTTGCCATGAAAGCATCATCTCCTAAAATTCAGCGTCGTCATCTTAGTGGTGTCTTCCTGCTCAATAAGCCTTTGGGTATCAGTTCTAATGCCGCATTGCAAAGAGTCCGCTGGTTGTACCGTGCACAAAAAGCCGGCCATACCGGCGCGCTGGATCCGCTGGCATCCGGTTTATTGCCCGTATGTTTGGGGGAGGCCACCAAGTTTTCGCATTATTTATTAGATTCGGTCAAGCGTTATCAGACGACCGTGTTTTTGGGACATAGCACCACCACGGGTGATGTGGAAGGCGAGGTACTTCTGGAAAAAGCAGTTCCTGAACTCTCGGAAGCCTTGATTCAGGACACATTGGCACAGTTTATCGGGGATATCCAGCAAGTGCCGCCGATGTATTCTGCCTTGAAAAAAGAAGGCCGTCCTTTATACGAACTGGCGCGCAAAGGTATCGAGATTGAACGTGAAGCACGTCCGATTATCATTTTAGCGATTGAGCTTTTATCCTTTACGGAGAACAGTATCACGCTGGATATTACCTGTTCTAAAGGCACTTATATCCGGGTATTGGGTGAAGATATTGCCAAAGTGCTGGGAACTTATGGCCATCTGACTTATCTGCACCGCATCAAAACCGGTCATTTTGATTTGATTCCGAGTTATACCATTGAATATCTGGAAAGCCTGAGCGAAGCAGAGCGTGACGCACTGTTGTTGCCGGCCTATGCACCGGTTGATCATTTTCCAAAAGTGCAGGTACCCGAAGGTCGTGCAGAATATTTTAGCCGCGGCATGGAAAGCAATATCGAACATGAAGCAGCTGAACAGGTACTGGTTTTTGATGGCGAGAAATGTCTGGGGCTGGCAGAAATCACCGACAAAAAACGTCTGGTACCCAAACGCGTCCTGAACCTCTAATCGAGTCAATATATGGAAATTGAGATCATCATCAGTCTGGTTGTCTTTGCATTTTTTGCAGGGGCGATTGATGCTGCCGTGGGCGGTGGTGGTCTGATCCAGATCCCGGCAATTATGGGGAGTTTACCGCATTTACAGCCTGCTACGGTCTTTGGCACCAATAAACTCGCGTCCATTTGTGGTACCGCTTCTGCGGCATTTTCCTATCTGCGTCAGGTAAAACTGCCCTGGTTGCTCTTAGGCGTGATTGCACTATGCAGTTTTGTCAGTTCTTTTATTGGTGCAGCCAGTGTTACGCTAATTCCAGTCGAGATCCTTAAGCCTTTTGTGCTGGTCATGTTGATCGTGATCGCAATCTATACCTTAATGAAAAAACAGTTTGGCCAAGTGCATACCGAACAAAAACTGAATCGGAAAATGCTGATTCTGGCCGCTTTGGGCAGTCTGGCGATAGGCTTTTATGATGGTATCTTTGGTCCGGGCACCGGCAGTTTCTTTATTTTCTTTTTTATTCGCTATTTAAGCGTCGACTTCCTGCATGCGTCGGCTTTGTCGAAAATTGCCAATTTCACCACCAACCTGGCCGCCTTAAGCTTTTTTATCCCTAGTGGAAATGTGCTGTTTATGGTCGGGACAATGATGGCGGTAGCCAATATTTGTGGTTCCTTGGTCGGGGTGCGTTTGGCATTTAAATATGGCAGTGGTTTTATCCGGATTTTATTCCTGATTCTGGTCAGTCTGCTGATTTGCCGGATGGCATACCAGATGTTTTTTTAGATCTAAACCCGATGTAAATCATTCTCGATATTAAAATTTCTTAACAAATCACTGTATAAACTGTGTCTGAACCTGTTCTGAAAATCTTCTAGAATCAATGATATGAAAAATAAAACAATCGGAGAAATATCGGAATGACGACTATTTTTGAAGCATTAAGAGAGAGTCATGAGATTCAGCGTGATCTTGCAGAAAAACTATTACAGACTTCCGGGGATACACCAGAACGCCGTGAGCTGTTCAAGCAACTGAAAAATGAATTATTTGCGCATGAAGCTGCGGAAGACCGTTATTTTTATATTCCCTTGATGATGACTGATTCAGGCCTGAATATTACCCGCCATGCCTTGGCCGAACATCATGAAATGGATGAAATGATCGAGGAACTGACCGCAACTGAATTGAGTAATCCGGGCTGGATTGCCATGGCCAAAAAACTTTCCGAAAAGGTGCATCATCACTTAAAAGAAGAGGAACATGGTTTCTTCCAGCAGGCCGGTAAAATTCTGGATGAAAAGCAGAAGACCGCTTTGGCAGTGCAGTACCAGAATGAATACCAGCGTTATAAAGACATGAAAAAAGATATGCTAGTACAAAGCTAAGCTTTAAATTCAAGTTGAATAAATAAAAAAGATGGCTGTAGTGCCATCTTTTTTATGCCTTCTATATTTTTCTTTCAAAGCAAGTAAAAACACAGAATGGATAGAATATTTAATCAGTTGTTCAAATTCCAATAAGGCTTTTAGGCATTCCGCTCTGCCGAGCCTTGACGTGCGGCACGTACAGTCACGCCGACTGATGCCAGCATGATACAGATCAGTGCCACGGTCTGAAGAAGTGTAATTTTCTCCCCCAATAGCATAAAACCGGTCAGTGCAGCCAAGGCGGGAGACAGGCTGGACAATGTCCCATAGCTGGTCTTGTTTAAATGCTGCAAAGCTTTTAAGTCCAGCGCATAGGGAATCGCTGTGGCCAGCACTGCAATGATAATCGTCTTGCCCCAATGTTGCGTATCAATCAATGCGGGCGCGTTGTTGTAGAGCCCAATTGGAAGCAAACACAGAGCTGAAATACTGATCGCAATAGTCAGTGCATGCATGCCAATATTCTGCTGCACCACACGTTGGCCAAAGAAAATATACAGTGCCCAACATAAACCCGCACCTAAAGCACAGGTGGCACCTAACAGGTCGAAATTACTGCTATTGGCTTGTCCCCATGGCACCATTAAAGCAATGCCTAAAATGGCCATCAATACCCAAATATAGTCACTGCGATGTTTAATCGAAATAAGGGCTAGACCTAAAGGACCAATAAACTCCAGACCAACTGCAATTCCCTGTGGTAATTTTCCGAGGGACAAATAGAATAAAATATTCATGACCCCTAAAGCGGCGCTATAGCAGAGCAAATCCCGCCATTTCAAAAAAGGCAAACGCTGAATGATTTTCCAGGAACGAAACATCACGCCGACAATGATCGCTGCAAAACAGAGTCTTAAAATGGTCACTGTGATAGGGTCAAGGACCAGAAAAAGTTGCTTGGCGAAGGATGCACTGATCTGGTACGACATCATGGATAAAACCATGTACAACACAGCAAGGAGTTGGGCGTTTGGCATGGGAGTTACTTACACCAGAAAGGTGTAATCAGGACATGGAAGAAAGCGGGATTATAGCAAAACGGTTAATTTTTAATGAGTAGGGGTGGAAATATTTTCCCGAGGCGAACTTAAATTTTGATTCAATCAAGTTAAGTTTTAACCGGATCAAATATCTAAAGATTTTAAATTAAAAGTTAATCTTCTATGTAATTGCGGTTACAAATTAATCAATTTTTAAATTGATCTTGTTTTTATATTTATTAAAATATCTTAGACCTCGTGATTCGGGTTAGTTTTAAAATAACAATGAAAACATCTTAGGTCCCGTGTTTCGGGACAGCATTAAAATAACAATATCAAATAATTAAGGTAGATAATAATGAAATTAAGAATACTCTCTTGCGCCATTTTTAGCTGCATGCTGGCAGCATGTGGTGGCTCCGACAGTTCTGATAATAATGAACCAGTCACTAGTCAACCTGCACCGACCAATCCTGGAACCCCGGGTGATGGAGCATCAGACACCATTTCTGAATTCTATAACTATCAATTCAACTTACCGAATATTGATGGATCAGAGATGGAATCGCAAAAACTTCTATTAGCCAGTCATAAAAATAAAATTACTGACGGCATATTATATGCGGATGATAACAGCGCTGTTGATACTGAATACGCTCTTGAAGAAGATATGATCTTCTCAACTTATGTCACAACAAAAGGGGTGTTCCCTGCAGATCGCACCCGTACAGCATTAGGCTATAAGCTGGAAAAAATATTAGAAAATACGACGACTCAATTTAAGAGTCGTCCTGTGACGATACCAGAGAACAATATTAGCAATCATCGACACATAGCATGGTATGACCTGTCTGGTAAAGCATTAACTGAACGTACTAATATTGCTGTGGTGAAAATGTATGATGATCCTGCGACCAGAGTGTTCTTTAACAGTGATAATACGACAGCTGAGCGTAAGTACTATAATGAGTTTGCAACCAGTTTCGTCGATTTGCAGAAGGCCCGCAAATTCCCGAATGGATCTAAATGTTTCCGTCTTCTGGCTGAACATCCTGAAGAAGAATATATTGAATTTGATCCGGAAGTAAAAACTGGCTTTAGCACACTTGCTGAATGGCAGGCACAAGCGTCTGTCCAAGAAATGGCAAAAACGATTCTAGATGGCACGATGGCTAACTTGAAATATAAAAAGGCAGAATATAAAGACGATGCTATGCAATATTACAAATATTTCGGTGCGATCGAATATCAAGGCGGAATTTATTCAGTTGATTTCTCGGAACATGGGGAACATATTGATCACGACGACTATATTGCTCAATCAAGACAGGCTGCCTTGGATGACTTGAATAAACAAGAAGGTGTAACTTCTTTAATGATCAAATGGACAGAATACAATTATGATCAGCTTGCCTCTGGATGTGATGGCTATAATGTGACAGCAGCGACTGCATTAAATACTGCGATTAAAGACGCAACACCACGTTAAAATTTGAAAATAAGTGATCTTAAATAAAGGCGCTCTAGCGCCTTTATTTTTACTCAAGGTTTCTGTCTTTGGGTCGTCACCGTACAGCCTATCGAAGCACTGATAATCGTGGCCAATGCCAGCCATTGTGTCCACAATAAAGTCTCGCCTAGAAAGACCAGCCCCGAGAGTGCTGCAATGGCGGGTTCCAGACTCATCAAGGTACCGAAACTCAGTGCGCTTAAATTACGCAGTGCGATCATTTCCAGAGTGAAAGGCAGGGCACTGGCCAGTATTGCCAAAGCCATAAAATACAGCAAACTCATCGGTTCAAAAGTATGTGCCGGCATGCCTGCAAAGAGCGCAATCGGCATCAAAACCAGCATGCCGACAAACATGCCTAGGCAGACAGTATGATTGCCAGAAACGCCTGAAGGTCTTTGGCCGGCAACGATATATAAGGCCCAGCAAGCACCGGCACCTAGGGCAAATGCAATCCCGATCGGGTCAAGCGGCTGGGCAGCCTGATCAAAAGGGAATAGCAGAACCAGGCCCAGAATCGCCAGACCGACCCAGACAAAGTCGAATTTTTGCCGCGCATAAAACAGGGCAACACTTAAGGGGCCAATAAATTCAAAAGAGACAGCAATTCCCAGCGGCAGGCGATCAATCGACAGGTAAAACAAGAGGTTCATGCCGGCCAGAGCAATGCCATAACTGATAATGGCTGGCCACTTGATCTGTCTGAAATGGATTCGCCAAATTTTAAAAATCAGTGCCAAAATCATAGCGCCTAACAGCAGACGCATGGCTGAAACGGTCAGGATGGGAAACTGACCGAACAGATATTTGGCAAAGGAGCCACTGCTTTGCATACTGATCATGGCGATCAACAGAATCAGCGGCGCTTGCACCATTGGTGCAATTTTAAAATTCAGCATGACTAAATAGGTTTCGATTTCTCGAATAGCGGAAGAGCAGCATAAGCTGAAAAAGGTATTAAAAATACAAACCTTAAAAACAAAAAACCACAGCCCGAGAGCTGTGGTTTTTTTGAAATCTTGAATTAGAACAATACGCGTGCGCGGATTGTACCTTCAACATTAGAAAGCATATCAAGTGCTTCATGAGATGCAGCAGCATCTACATCCATCACTAGGTAACCGACATCACCTTTAGTCATCAGTGACTGACCAGAGATGTTGATGCCTTGTTCAGCAAACAGGTTGTTGATTTTAGACAACACGCCCGGAATATTTTGATGGATGTGCAGTAAACGGTGTTTGCCTTCAGTCAATGGCAATGCAATTTCTGGGAAGTTCACCGCAGAAAGCGTCATACCCTTGTCAGAGTAAGCTACAAATTTCTCAGCGACTTCCAGACCGATGTTCGCTTGCGCTTCCATGGTCGAACCACCCACGTGCGGAGTCAGGATCACGTTTGGCAGGTTACGCAGTGGAGAAACAAATTCTTCACCGTTCGCTTTAGGTTCTTTCGGGAATACATCTACCGCAGCACCAGCAATGTGACCAGATTTGATCGCATCTGCCAGATCTTCGATCACGACACAGGTACCACGTGCCGCGTTAATGAAGATCGAACCTTCTTTCATTTGCGCGAACTGATCTTTGGTCATGAAGTTACGTGTAGACGGAACATCAGGAACGTGTAGAGAAACCACATCGGCATTTGCCAAAAGTTCGCCCAAGCTACCGACTTGACGTGCATTACCTAAAGGCAATTTAGTCACTGTATCGAAGTAGATCACTTTCATACCCATGCTTTCAGCAAGTACAGAAAGTTGTGAACCAATTGAACCGTAACCTACGATACCTAAAGTTTTACCACGTGTTTCGAACGAACCAACTGCAGATTTGTTCCAGCCGCCTGTATGTGTGTCTGCTGATTTTTCAGGTACACGACGTAGAAGAAGAATTGCTTCAGCAAGTACAAGTTCAGCCACTGAACGCGTATTTGAGTAAGGCGCGTTAAAGACTGGAATACCGCGACGCATTGCAGCGTCCAGATTTACCTGATTGGTACCGATACAGAAACAACCGACAGCAATCAGTTTGTTCGCAGCTTCAAAGACTTCTTCAGTCAATTGAGTACGGGAACGAATACCGATGAAGTGAGCATCTTTGATCGCTTCTTTCAACGCTTCACCCTCAAGCGCAGTTTTACGATAATCGATGTTGGTATATCCAGCAGCATTTAGAGTGTCGATTGCATTCTGGTGAACGCCTTCTAACAACAAGAAACGGATTTTATCTTTAGGTAGAGATAGATGTTGGCTCATTACGGCTCCGCTACAAAGGCCAAATTTAGTCGCGGTATAATAGCACAGGAAAAGCGCACTTATACATTTCCTTGATGACGCTCACATCAGCTATTCTGGCAAGATATATTGATAATAATGATCATGGTGTTTGATTTAAATCTGCATTTTCAAAGGTATATTATCAAAATTGTCATTTTTCGAGGGAAACGCTAAAAAATAGCTTATAATATTGCGCCATGCTTTTAAAGCAGCGTGATCCGGTGCTTTAATAATCATGTTTCGCCTGATTTGTATCCATGTTTTTATGCGTAAAAAATGTGCAAATGAACCAGCGAAGTCTCTCTTGTTTAAATCATGCTAGGTCTGTAAACGATGAATGCTCCAGTCGCTTTAACCCCTGAGTTATTGACCCAATTGACTGCAATTGTGGGTGAAAACCGTATTAAAACCGATACGGACAGCCTCCAGAATTGGGGTCGCGATCATACGAAGCACTTTGATCCAAACCCGTCAGTCGTCGTTTTTCCATCGTCCACTGAGCAAGTTCAAGACATCGTTAAATTGGCGAACCAATTTAACGTTGCAGTGACTCCATCGGGTGGTCGTACCGGTCTTTCTGCAGGTGCAGTCGCAGCCAATGGCGAGATCGTGGTCAGCATGGATAAGATGAACCAGATTCTGGAATTCTTCCCGGCAGACCGTATGGTGCGCGTACAGGCAGGTGTGGTGACTGAACAGTTACAGAACTATGCTGAAGAGCAGGGCATGTATTATCCGGTTGACTTTGCGTCTGCAGGTTCATCGCAAATTGGCGGTAACATCGGTACCAATGCTGGCGGCATTAAAGTGATTAAATACGGCATGACACGTAACTGGGTGCTTGGTCTGACGGTTGTCACAGGTAAGGGCGATGTATTGCGTCTGAACAAAGGTATGATCAAGAATGCAACCGGTTATGCGCTACAACATTTATTTATTGGTGGTGAAGGCACGCTGGGTCTGGTGACGGAAGCGGAAATCAAGCTTGAACGTCAACCGCAAGACCTGCAAGTGATGGTACTGGGTGTACCTGCCTTTGATGCGATCATGCCGTTATTGCATGCCTTCCAGGCGAAAATTGACCTGACTGCATTTGAGTTCTTTGGTGAACTGGCGATGCAGAAAGTCTTGGCCCATGGTCACGTGCAACGTCCATTTGAAACTGAATGCCCATTCTATGTATTGCTTGAGTTTGAAGCGCCGTTTGAGCCGATTATGGACAAGGCGATGGAAATCTTCGAGCATTGCATGGAACAAGGTTGGGTACTGGACGGCGTAATGAGCCAAAGCCTGGATCAGGTAGAAAGTTTATGGCGTTTACGTGAAGATATTTCTGAATCTATCGCGCCATTTATTCCATACAAAAATGACATTTCCGTTCTGATCACGCACGTTCCCGCATTCATTAAAGAAATTGATGCGATTGTATCGACGAATTACCCAGACTTTGAAATCTGCTGGTTCGGTCATATCGGTGACGGTAACTTGCACTTAAATATCTTAAAACCTGCTGATTTGTCTAAAGATGAATTCTTTGCCAAATGTCAGGTGGTGAACAAGTATGTCTTTGATACCGTGAAAAAATATGACGGTTCAATTTCTGCGGAACATGGTGTAGGCATGACCAAGAAGCCATATCTTGAATATTCGCGTTCGGCGGAAGAAATCGAATATATGAAAGCCCTGAAAAAAGTATTTGATCCAAATGGCATTATGAACCCGGGTAAACTTTTCGATCTTTAATCGGTCGGAATTGAAAAAAGCGCATCGAAAAGGTGCGCTTTTTTATTGCTCTGTAAATACAGTTACAGAGTCTAAATGGTTTTGTATTAAGAAGCTTGGCATGATGGGTTGGAATAAGAATGACGATAAAGGGTTAAGTAATATGTTCCGGATATTGGCAGTCGCAACTCTCGCTTTTGGTATATTGGGTTCAGGCTGTGCAACTGCTCAACAGGTCATTGTAAAGGTACAGTCATCTTCGGATACGCCTTTGGAACAGGTTTTACAATTAAGACCGGACTTGCGTAAGGAACTGGCAACAGTTGAGTTGCGCCAGTTCTTTGACAAGGTAGAGTCGCCCACGATTGGACAGGTCAAAGTCACTGAAACAGGGTTAATGGATGATTCGGTACGCTCAGTACAGACCATTTATTATTTCAAACGGGAAGATAGTAGCTGGATGCTGCAAAATACCGAGAAGTTGTATCGTTGTGCACGAGGTTCAAATACCAAGACTTTCCAGAAAGCAGTCTGTCCATAATAGTGTTTGATCTTTAAACAGATTTTGGTTAAAAGCGTATCTAGATGATGCGCTTTTTTGCTTTTGGGGTTCTATAAAAATGAATATTTTAATTGTGGGGAATGGTTTTGATTTGTCGCATTATTTGCCGACGAAGTATGACCATTTTATGGATGCCATGGAGGCTATTGAAAATAAAGAATTAGGTAAGCCTCTTAATGATTTAGTGACAAGTCATTTCGAAAACGTAGGTGACCTTATTGTTAAATTTTTACAATTGAAGAAAGCAATTAATCCTCAGACTTATGAAATGAATTTTGATGAACTTTTTAGTCAGTGTCGAGATAGGAATTTTATTACGAAAACAAAGCAAATTTACGTGACAGATAATATTAAGTTATCCTTTGAAAAAATTGTAGAAATCCAATTTCTATTAAAAAATAATTCTTGGTATCAATATTTTAAGAATCATGTGAAAGAGATAAAAACATGGATCGATTTCGAACAAAAAATTTATGAAGCGTTGAGAGCTATAAGTATATTCATAGATAAGATAAATGAAAAAATTGATGAGATTGGTTACTGCTCCGACCATATTAATCATTCTGGAGAATGTGAAAAAAGTCAAATTTTTATAAAAGCTGAATACTGTAAAATTTTAGAAATTTTAAATCTTTTAAAATCAGGCTATTATGGAGATGGTGAGAATGAGGATGAATATGGAAGAAAATTCACGAAACCTTATGAAACTGGTAATGATTTCGATGATTATAGGTTTTATATCAAGGATGAAATTAATTCCTATAAAAATGGATATCAGAAAATTGATGAGCATATAATTTTAGAAAATTTGCAAAAATCTTTAGATAACTTTATAGAAATATTTAATCTATATTTAACATTAGTTGTGGATAATTCAGATCCTAAAGTTGATTTTATGATTAATGCAAGTGATTGGATAAATCCAGATCAAATTTATTCATTCAACTATACAAATACATTTCAAAGACTATATAGCAATGTTGTCGTTGACTATTTACATGGCTTTTGTGGTAAAAATCAGAATATAGTTTTAGGGATTTCTGATTTAGAAGATGAGTCTTTGAAGAAATTAAAAGCATATGGATTTACTAAATATCATCAAAAACTTTTCAAAGATACGAATTATTTATTTTTAGATAAATTTAAAAAAGATGTTGAAGTACATAAGAAAAAAATTGAATATTTAGAAAAAGATTCTTTTGGTAATTCAAAAGAAAAGATGCTTAGAAGAATGGAGTTAATGGAAAATGAAAGTAAACTTAATTTGAATATCTGTATTTGGGGGCACTCATTAGATTATTCAGATAAAGACTATATTCTTGACCTATTTAGCTTAAATGATGATATTGATCGCAATGTAAGAGTTGTAGTCTATTATTTTGATAAGCCAGCTAAATTTTCACTGCTTAATAATTTATTAGTAATTTTAGGGAAAGATAAAGTTGAGTATTGGATGAAAAATAAATGGCTTAAATTTGATCCTAATCCTGAAGTAAATTTTCAAACTGAAAACAAAATAGAGTTAGAGCAAGTATCCTGAAACTGAAGAAGTAAATCTGCTAAAATTTCCTCTTTCTATTTTAGATAAAGTTTAGTCTGCTTTCATTGGGCAGACTGACAATAAAAACTCCCATGCAAAATATCCACACCCAAAAACTGACCCGTGCCACACTTATGTTCCCGCTGGCACTGGTCCTGTTTGAATTCTCAGTCTATATCTGTAATGACCTGATTCAGCCGGCCATGCTGGCGATTACCCGTGATTTTGGCGTGAGTAGTTCATGGGCACCATCCTCCATGTCCTTTTTCCTGTTGGGTGGGGCATTTGTTGCAGCGATCTTGGGGCCATTGTCCGATCGTCTCGGGCGTAAAACAGTACTGCTTGGCGGTGTGGCATTTTTTACCCTCAGCTGTTTGGCCATTTTATTGACACCCAATATCGAAAGTTTCTTATTTCTGCGCTTTTTACAAGGCTTTGGTCTGTCCTTTATTACCGCTGTAGGTTATGCCGCCATTCAAGAAAGCTTTGAAGAACGTGATGCCATCAAAGTCATGGCACTGATGGCCAATGTGTCTTTGCTGGCACCCTTGCTAGGACCAGTGCTGGGTGCCTTTATGATTGATCATATCTCCTGGCATTGGGGTTTTATCGGTATCGCATTTCTTTCATTTCTGAGCTGGTTCGGCCTGAAAGCTAAAATGCCAAACCTGAACGTCAGTATTCCCAGACAGCCGGTCAGCTATATTCTGGATGACTTTAAACAGGTTCTAAAAAATAAACGCTTTGTGATCATGACTGTAGCCTTGCCTTTGGTGAGTTTGCCCTTGATGTTATGGATTGCCTTGTCACCAGTGATTCTGGTCGAGCAATTTGGATTCAGCAGTGTGCAATATGGTCTGGCGCAGTTTCCAGTCTTGGGCGGCCTGATTGCAGGTAATCTGATTCTGCTGAAAATTATCGATAAAATGCCGCTGGGCAAAACCGTATTATTGGGTCTGCCTCTGATGCTGTTGGGTGCCGGTTTATTGATGCTGGGCTTATTGATTCCAGAGTATTTTGTCCATTGCCTGATTATCGGTACCACCTGTATCAGTCTCGGTGAGGGTGTAAGTTTTTCGGTACTGTACCGTTTTGCACTGATGTCTTCTGAAGTGTCCAAAGGCACGGTGGCCGCGACGGTTTCTATTATCCTGATGCTCAGCTTTTTTGTAGTGATTGAAGCAGTACGAATGGCATATGAAGCCTATGATATTTGGGCCTATTGTGTTGCCTCTTTGATTCTGATTGCACTGTGGTTTACTTTGCCACGCATGCAACTCAAACAGTTAATGCTGGAAAGACAGGAGCGTGGGGAGTTTTGATTCCTTATTAAGGGAAATTATAAATTATTGAAATCATATGTTCAGTATTGAATTTCCCTCTCCTTTTAGGAGAGGGCTAGGGTGAGGTTAAGTATTTAATAAGTTCCCTCTCTCTAACTCTCTCCCAAAGGGAGAGAGAATTTTCTTTTGACTGATCTAATTATATTAGGATTCTACAATTAAGCTTCAGCGGGCTGTTCCAGCTTCTTCAGTTTCATATCAAACAGGAATGGACCGAAAGGTAGAATCGAAGCGATTAAACCCATCACAAACATGCTGAGAGACCATTTCTGTTTTTCACATACCGCAAATAACACCACCAGAAATAGCACAAACAGTACGCCATGACCCATGCCGACATATTTCACCAGAATCGGATTATCCATCATATATTTCACTGGCATCGCGATAAATAACAGCAGCAGGAATGAAATCCCTTCAAGCAAACCGACCAGACGCAAAGTTTTGATGTTCATAATACATATTGATTTAACCGAATTAGTTCTGAGTGTACCGAATATCACCTGAATATTGAATCTTAATAATAAAGATATATTCAATATTTTTAATAAGTTATAACCAAGTAAGGCAGTTGGTTATTTAATCTCGGCACCTAATAATTCATGACGTAATTTTAGTAATTCCGCTAAGGTTTCCAGTAATAAACTGATCTGTTTCAACACCAAAAGCAGATGTGCTGACTGGTTTTCCTGGGTACTTAAGCGTTGAATTTCTGCCAGTTTATGATCGATGTCGTAGGTATCTAAAGGCTGTTGTTGCAGCAATACCCCAGTTAAGGTTTGCTGGCACCAGTGCATTAAATCCAGAATTTGTGTATCAGTAACCTGCTCACGGTGACTCCCCAATGCTGCAATATAACTGAGTTGGCTATGACTATAGACCAGATAGCGAAAGGCACTTTTGACCAGTTGCGGATCTGGATTCGGTTCGGTACTCAGACTTGAAATCATGCTGGATAAATCAATCTGTGCATTGTGGGCCAGACGCCGTGCAGTCCGGTAAGCAATACTGTTATCTTTACCGTTTCGATATTGCTCGACCACTGCAGAAAAATAGTTCAGTGTTGCATGTGATGATTTTTTGATATTGCTGGAAATATTACGAAAATTCCAGTCAGGCCAGATCCAGCTTACTGCCATCCAGGCAATCAGACAGCCTATGAGGGTATCAATGATACGCGGTAAGATAATGGCGTAACCGGCACCTTTCAGGTTGAAGATCAGGAGTACCATCAAGGTCGCCATGAGGGTTGCCATGGCATATTTTTTGGAACGCAGATAGAAAAAACCGACACCAAAAATCACTGTCAGCAGCAATTGTCCTTCGATACTTGGTACAAAATACAGAATGGGAACACCCAGCATGACCCCTAATAATGTTCCCAGAGTCCGCAATTTGAGCCGGCTTTTGGTGGCAAAATAACTGATCTGACAGACAAATAGGCTGGTCAATAAAATCCAGTAGCCATTTTTCGCAAAGGGTAATAATGAAATGACATAGCCGACTAGAAATACAATGGCAATCCGCACGGCATGCCGAAAGAGTGCCGATTGCGGACTTAAGTGCGGTTTGAGTTTCAGCCAGAGATCTGTGCTATCGCGAATATCATCATCAAACAGGCTCAGGTCATCAAAATGCTGCTGATAGCGTGGCTTATACAGAGCATGTTGATCATGCAGGTGTTGTAACTGTTCATGCACACTCAGCAGATTGGCCAGAATAAGCTGTAAATTTTTAACTTCAATATTTTGTGGGTGTTGAGCAATCCAGTCCTGCATCGACTCCTGTAAATGTTTTAATGCCAGTTCATCATCTGTAGACAGGTAAAATTTCTCATTGCGCAGTACACATTCTGCCAAATGCTGACAGGCAAGGGCTTGCAGACGGATATTTTTCTGAATCCGGAAAATCAGGTCAGTGCGGCTAAAATGCTGTTCGATCTGTTCATAATGCAGATAATTCGCTGTGGCCTGTTCATGAATATCCTGCATCAAAAAATACAGATTCAGCCAGTAAATGGTATTGCGATTGGCACGCGAAGCTTTGAGTCGGGTCAATAGCGAATCTTTGCTGCGGTTAAAACTCTGAATGACTAACGTATTTTTAAGTGACAACTCATAGAGCAGGTTTTCAACATTTGGATGCTGGTCCGGATCAAACAGTTTGGCTTTACTCAGCAATAAATCCGACATGTGCTGCAAGCTTTGTGCGAGATTTTCCTGAACCTGCAAAGTAGGACGCAACAGAAAAAATAGAATAGACGTCAGGCCGTACCATAGCGCACCAATGACAAAATAAAGTGGCTGTTCATACCAGTGCTGATATTCGCCCAGGCCGAACATGGTATAGATTGACAGTAAAATGGTGCCAAATGAAATTGTGGCATAACGCTGGCCTAAGGCACCCATTAGAATAAACAGCGCACTCGACAGGGATAGCCACAGTGCAAACCAGAATTTATGCGGAGCAAGAAATTCCAGAATGCTGCTGACACTAAAAAACAGAATGATGACCAGTAACAGGTTGCGCAAACGCAGGCTTAGCCGGTCATCAAAATCAGTCAGTGCAGTGGCAATTGCCCCTAAAGTTACTGGAACGATCAAGAACTCATAACCCAGAAATTTCAGACCGAAAGTAGTACCTAAAAACACCAGAAAAATCTGTAGGCAATAAGTCATCAGCGCACTGGACTGAAAGGGCAGCAGGACAGGTTTTATAATTTTAACAAAAGTAGCAGTCGCAGGTCGGGCAGCATTCACAAGGACAGGATCCGGAAAGTAAAAACGTAAAGTTCTGAATGCAATTTAGACGCCAAAATAAAAGAAAAATCCATAAAAAAACGAGCATGCTGCCCGTTTTTTCTATTGAGTTATTGGCATGAGGGTATTTAGATCACACCACAGGCAATACGTTCACCGCCGCCACCCAATGGTAATGGGTTGTCGGAATAATTGTCGCCACCGGCATGGACCATAATCGCACGACCCTGAACATCAGCCAGTTTCAGGCGTGGTGCAAGCAGGGTGACACGTGCAGTTCCATCTGTATTGACTTTCAATGCGGGTAAATCACCTAAGTGACCGGTTGCTGGCGTACCGTGATGCGGTGCCTGGTTTGGATTGTAATGGCTACCTGCAGCCAGTGCTGCGCCCATCTTGCCGTCTTTCATGGCAGGCGCGCATGAACCATTTTCATGAATATGGAAACCGCGTTCACCTGCAGGAAGTTGTTTCAGGTTGGTACGAATGACCAGACCGGCTGGGCTGTCACTGAGTAATACGGTCCCAATCTCTTGGCCCACACCTTGAGCATTTACAGCATTCACAGTCACTGCTCTGACCACTTCATTTGATGGGGAGGTTGATGCACAACCGGTAAAAAGTGCGGCGCTTAACGCGCAAAGTGTCGTAATTTTAAACAATGAAGACATGATTTTGGCATCCTGATCTTTATTCTGTTTTGTGAATTCATTTAAACAGAGCAAGATCAGAAGCTCTATATAGAATCAGTACTTAAATGTTTTGTTTTGTTTAAGTCGATTCTATCTATGCTTTAAGGTGCCTTGGGCGGTGTGTCTTGTGTTTCCGGATCAATCTCATGTGCCATGGTGGCTTTAGGCATCATTAAAGGTTCATTCAGATTACTTTCATGTAACCATTCACGCCAGATTGCAAGCAGCACAGCCAGAATCACCGGGCCAATAAACACCCCGACCAGACCAAAACTGGCAATACCACCCAAGACTCCAAACATGATCAGCAGGAAAGGAATCTGGGTTGCGCCAGAAATCACCAGTGGACGAATGACGTTATCGGCAGTACTGACAATACAGACGCCCCAGACCATGACCCCAATGGCTTCAATGGTTTGTCCTTGTGAAAACAGCCATAACGCCACCGCACTATAGGCGAGGGGTGGGCCAAAGGGAATCAGGGCAAAAATAAAGGTCACAATGGTTAAAACCATCGGATTCGGCACACCTGCAACAAAATAGCTCAGACCTGCCAATAAGGACTGTGCAATCGCAGTCAAACCGACGCCATATACTACGGCACGTGTAGTCGCAGAAATGGTGGAAAAATAATGATGTACACGTGGACCGACCACCATTTCAAAGGCTTTACGCACCTGATTTAAAATGGTCTGACCATCACGGTAGAAGAAAAACAGCGAAAGTATCGCAAAACATAATTTAAAGATGTTTTTACTAACTTCATTCAACACCACTTTGCCGTAATTCAGATGGCCTTGAATCCAGGTCGATACCGACAGTGCAATACTCTGCGGATCAGTGTTAATTTCATTTAAGGTTCGGGTAATTTCCTTGCCGACAATCGGAAGCCCGCGAATAAAATCAGGGACATTCAGGTGACCGGAAAAGACCTGTCGCTGCAATTCAAAATACAGGTTACGACCTTCGTGCTGCAGCATGAAAATGGCGAAAATAAACGGCAGACCAAAGACCAGAATCACGGCCAAGATCATTACGGTTGCACTTAATGTCGGTCGATTGCCGCATAGGCGTAACACCGATTGATACAAGGGCCAAGTCATATAGGCAATAATGGCTGCCCAAACTACAGGAATGATGAAATACTTGAGTATATGAAAACTCAAAAAAATCAGGATAAAGAACAATCCAAATAATAAGACTTTTTGTAATGTAGGCGCGTACTGTTGCACTGAATTTAATGACTCATTTTTTAGGTCGTGTTCAGGCATATTAACTGAAAAAAAAGCGATCGAAAATGATAGCTAGCCAAGTAGCGAGATTATTTTCCCAAAGCTATACCACGATTCAGAGGATTGACTCAAAACCACTGACTCGGATCATCAATAATGGCATTCAGTACCGGTTGCCATTGAGCCTGCAGTTCCCGGTAGATTTTCTGAGGTTTATCAAAGACTGAAAGGCCTTCCATAGCCAGTCGGCTATAAGGGGCACGTTCCGAAATCCAGGCCACTGGCTGCTGGTCGATCTTGTCAAAAAACTGCTGTATGTCCTGATTGCTGGCTGCATTTGCTTTGGTGCGATTGGCCAAAAGTAAAATTTCAACCTTGCCCTTACGGATGCGTTTGATGTCCTGCAAATGTTTGAGAAAACGGCGGGTCGAATCGATATCAAAAAAAGAAGGCTGGATCGGGATGATAATCGCATGTGCTTCACTGATCAGCTGTTCGGCATGATCATCGGTCAAAGCACCTGGTGCATCAATAATCAGGTATTCGATCTGTTTCGGCGCATCACCAATGGACTTGCTATTGCGCCAGTCCAGACTTTGGATCTGCGCTGCCTGTGCCGGACGATGCTTGAGCCATTGCAATGTTGATTTCTGGTTGTCGGCATCGGCCAATGCCACCTTATAACCCTTTTGTGCGAGTGCTGACGCCAAACTAATGGCTGTCATGGTTTTGCCACAACCGCCTTTCTGATTCGCAACTAAAATTGTTTTCATGACTCAAGGTGATTTTATTCTGTTCCGGCCTAGCATATCATTCTTTTCAAGTATGCAAATGGCCGAAGTCCTCAACTTCAGTCGAATGCGATGCTATAAAAATCAGGCAAATTAGGAAGATTGAATGTCCATATGGATGGCCATGTTGATTGGCGCATGTATCGGGGTGGTATTGACCACTATTATTTTAAGTCAGACGCGCAATGGACGGATCAAGGCCGAATATGAGCAGTATATTGCCGAGCTGGAACTAGAGCATCAGCAGTCCCTCATTGCCGCGCAAAAACGCAGCGTGAATACCAGCCGTGCCGTTCTCAAAGGCAAAATGGCGGAACAGCTCGCGCCGATCATGCCGGAATTTCAATATCTGCCGAGTGATGCCAAGTTTTTGGGTGATCCGGTAGATTATGTGGTCTTTGATGGTTATACCAATTTTCGTGATGGCGAAGGCGACGCTGAAGATATTGAAGTGGTTTTGATTGACATTAAAAGTGGCGGAGCACGTCTGACCAAAGGCCAGCAAGCCATTGCCCGTGCGGTTCAGGAAGGGCGGGTACGTTTTGAAACCATTCGGATTGATTTTCAGGATTGACCAAAATCCAGTGAAGAATAAAAAATTATGCAAAAATTACTGATCACTGCGCTGCTGTTTATGCTAGGACTCTGGGTGTGGAATGAATTTTTTCGTGCCATTCCGCATCTGCAAGAAAAGGGCGTACTTAAAAACTTTAAAGTAGAACCCGTTAAGCGCATTTCCGCGACTTATATTGTGCATGATCACCGTTTCGTAAAACCTGATCGTCGGGTGCTGCATCAGGCCAGCCCTGTGGTGGGGCATTTTAATGATCTGGCCTATCTGAGTAATATTGATGTGCTGTTGCTGACTCAACCGCTGCCCGCTATACAGGCAAAACTGGAGTTTGATGAAGCAAAACGCTGCTATCAGCTCGAAGGACAAACCAATAAAGCGGAGCGTGACTTCGTCAATACGCATGTGCAGCATTTCAGTCTGATTGCTGCCACTGAAAAAATTGCCGATCAGATTCGCCGGCTAAAATCGGGACAGAAAATCACGCTCGCTGGTGATCTGGTGACAGTTCATTCAGGCACAACTGGACAAGAATTCCGGGTTGGGATAGGCTCTGAATATCGTGCTCATTGTCAGTTGCTGCAAGTAACCCACGTCCAGCAGCACTAAATACAAGAGAGTAGTGAATTAGCCTTGTGGTTTGCGAAACCGTGCTAACAACATACGTTGGCCAATCTTCGGAATACCCTCGGCATCTACATAACTTAAGGATTCTATTTCAAAACCGGTTTCCAGCAAGGCGGTTTCAATATCACGATTCAGATGACAGCCATCTGCGACTTTCTTTTGAATGGGAGTGAGTAAATGTTGGAGACGCTGAATATTTAAATTGTGCCGATTCAGGACATGTTCGACCACATGTAAAGTCCCACCCGGTTGTAGCACACGGTAAATTTCCTGTAGGCTCTGTTCCAGCTCTGCAATACTACAAAGCGTCCAGGTAGACACAATATTTTCCACACTATTTTCAGCAAAAGGCAACGCTTCTGCGCTGGCCTGAATATGCTCGACCTGAAAAGCGGTCTGTTGAATTCGTGATTCTGCCAGTTTGAAGATCGCCGGATTTGGTTCTAGCGAATAGACCTTATCAACCGATTGATAAAAAGTTAGATTCAAGCCGGTACCAAAACCAATTTCCAGCACTTCACTAGAAATGTCTAAAAGCAATTCACGACGCAAGTCCATCAAGGATGGTGTTTGCATCACCTAATTCAGCAGATGCGGAAAGATATGTTGTTGATAAAGTTTATACAGCATTTGAGTTATTTTAATTTAATAGAAATACGTTCTAGCTTAACTGAAAAATAAAATGACAGGCATTATAGAGCTGACTAAATACGTGCAATTTGTTACCAAGTTCAACTGTTTATTCATTAAAAAATCCGTAAGATCATGGAAGATATCCTTAAAACGTTTGATCAACTTGATTAGGATTAGATTAAAAATTATGCTCAAATACTTTAAACATTATGCTTTGCTGGCCAGCCTGTTGCTGCCTATTTCGGGCTATAGCTCGGTAGACCACAATATTGCCAAAGGTTTGCCTCCTGTCGTTAAAGGCCAGTCAATTTCGGTCTTGCAGCCTTTTAAAGGTGATTTTCGTATTCTGGGTTCCAAGGTTTATAGTTCTGACCCGCAAGCCAAATTCTCTCCGATTGATTATGCTGTCAGTTGGGGGCTGTTTGCCGAACCTGAAATTGCTCGACATATCACGGTCAATCAATATGACCGCTATTTGAACTGGAAAATGGATCGGGTGCCAGTGCCGGTAGAACAAGCCAAGCAGATGGTGTCCAATATACATATCATTCCCGCTAACCCTAAAATTGCTAAGGCAATTAAAAAGGTAAAGCGTGGCGATCTGGTGCGTATGCAAGGGGAACTGGTTGAAGTGCGTGACAAAGATCTGGTCTGGACATCGTCTTTAACTCCGACCGATACGGGTGATGGTGCTTGTGAGGTCTTCCGCGTCAGTTCCATTAAATGGATCGAAAAAGTCGGTAAAAGCTAAAACATACTTCATGCACGCTTCTGAGTTGCAGATAAAAAACCGCTCCTTTGAGCGGTTTTTTATCTGCCTAGTACTTACTTCGCAGTTAAAGCCTGACCTTCAAAGGCAATTCCATCCCAGCCATTGAGCATAAACTGGCGGATATTCTGATGATCAGTCGCCTCTGGCGTTGCCAATACAGAAGCATAATGCTCAGCAAACAGGCTTAAGGTCTGTGCCTGATCCAGACCATTTAATTGTGCAAAAGAAAAGACTTTGGCGCTGCCCTGGTTTTCTGTGGCCGCATTATTCTGCTGGCCATTTTTAAATGCAGTCGGTGTATGCGTATAACGCGATTCGATATAAGTAATCACATCTGCAAATTTTGCTACGCCTGCTGCCAACTGGGCCAATAAATCCTGTGCCATGCTGTTTTTCCTGTGCCATTCATGAAAATTGGATGCAATAAATATAGCAATTTTCTTGCGAAGTTCCATGGTATTTCATTGATTTTCGGTTCAAGATAACAGTGAAAATTATCCATGATGAATATGAAACTTTGGATAAAATAAACTTGATCAATAAATAGAACAGGAAAAAAATATGGGCTGGCTTTGGGTGGCAATGGGTGGGGCAATCGGTGCCAGTCTGCGTTATGCAGCCGGACTTTGGCTGTTCAAACCACAAATGCAATTTCCTTGGCCCACCTGGTGGATCAATATTCTGGGCTGTTTATGTGCCGGGATTTTTTTTGCCTGTAGCCAAAAGTATCCAGTACTCCAACAAGAAGCTCGTCTGTTTTTAATGGTGGGAATTCTCGGTGGTTTTACCACATTTTCCAGTTTCGGTCTGGAAAGCTTTTTGTTATTCAAGCAAGGTGCTATGGGCCTAGCGCTGTTATATGCATTATCCAGCTTAATTGTCGGCATTATTGTTCTGGCGCTGGGCTTTTATTTAACTTCAATCGTATTGGCACAGAGTTAAAATAAGCGCATAAAAAAGTCAGGAAATTGGAGGTCATTTCCTGACATAAACCACGATTTAAATCTTAAGATAACTGAGGGTTTTCGGTTTTAGCCCCGTTTAAAGCGGCCAAAACGTTTGTTAAAGCTTGCCACACGTCCTTCATTGCTGGTCTGACGTTGCTCACCCGTATAGAAAGGATGTGATGCACTCGAAATATCTAGTGTTACATAAGGATATGTTTTACCTTGATATTCTTTAGTTTGGCTCGAGTTCATCGTGCTGCCAATCACGAAATAGGCATCGGCATTGGTATCATGGAATAACACTTCACGATACTCGGGATGGATATCTGAACGCATATCTAACTTCCTCATGATTCTTGATTAGATGTTATAATGTAACATTTGATATTTCAAGTAATCTAGGGTTACAGCGTGTAAGCCTATCGTCTCAACTTAGCTTCGACTCGGTACCAGTTCTTCAAATACATCACTTAAATCATCATGTACTTTGAGATGAATCAGGTTCCAGTATTGTCCTGAAATTGTGCGATTCACCATCAAGGTATCAGGAGAGGGCTTAAATACATCCCAATATTTCAACGAAGGTTTCAGCAACTCCATCCCATCATGATGCGCTGAGTTTTCGGCAAAATCATAGTCAGTGACCAGAGGACGCATGAGCACTTCCAGCCACTGTTCATATAATTCTTTCGGGAATTTTCCAGTTTCAGTCAAGGAATGCAGCGCATCCAGCTGTTGCTCGATCACGGGAATATTCTTCTCGCGTGCAGCATGGATCAGTTCCCTAAAATGTCCAATCACTTCAGTCGATAAGGTTTTGACGCCACCATAGTCATAAACAATCACAGAGCCATCTTCACGAAATGCAAAGTTGCCTGGATGCGGGTCACAGTGAAAGCGTTTCAGATAAAAAATTTCCTGACCAATGGCGCGGAAGAGGCGGCGGCCTAAAGCATTTCGGGTTTCGAGTGGCCAAGTGCTGGCAGTTTCGATACTTTCACCAAGCTCTTGGCTTAAGGTCAAAATATGTCGCGATGAATACTCATGAAACACTTTCGGAATCACAATTTTATTGTCCAGAGGCTCATGGAAGGCACGGGCGATTTCCAGATTCTGGGCTTCAATTTCATAGTTCAGCTCATTGTCCAGACTGTGCTGAATTTCTTTAAATAATTGATCTTGAAGTTTACGGTCAATCTTTAAGACGCCCATCATGCGCAGTGCCAGACGAACTTGTTTCAGGTCGCTTTCGCAGGCTTCATCCACACCAGGATATTGTACTTTGACCACAACTTGCTGGCCATTCGGTAGGGTGGCTTTATGCACCTGACCAATCGAGGCCGCGGCAAATGGCTGCTCATCAAACTGCTGGAAAAGTTGCTGTAAAGGTTTACCCAATTCTTTTTCCACTTGTGCCTGAATTTCTTTAAACGGCATCGGTGGCGCCTGACGCTGTAACTTGGCAATGGCTTTAGCGACTTCGGGCGGGAAAACATCTTTATATTGAGAGGCGATCTGGCCAACTTTCATGACTGCGCCTTTCATTTCCCCCAAGGTATCCGCAATCTGCACACCAATATCCTGAAATAATTTACTGCGCGCAGTGTTTTTCTGCTCGTCATCGGCAGTTAAATTTTTAATGGAATTGGAGAGGGTTTTACCTGCAATACTTGCGGTCATTCCGGCAAGTTTCATAAAGCGACGACCGGGTGTGCTAGCCGTTTTTGCCATGCGAGATTCCTTGAAACCAACTATGAATGGATGTATTTGATCATAGGTGACAAAGGTTCAATTGCCTAGATTTAATTGTAGAGGTTGTGTTGTGATTTCCTTCAGCTTCTCCATGTTTAATGCATCATCTTTGATTTGTTAAAAGATTTATCTTTATTGCTTGCGTTTAAACTATAAGAATATGCCGGAATCCGTCATCGTTTTAGATAAGACCGAGTACTAATTCTGAATGTTGTTTTATAGCTAAAAGCTTAGAATAAACAGAGTGTAGTAATGAAGAAAATTCAATGAAAGTCTATCGATATTTTACTGGGAAAGATGATGTACATTTTTGTGCGCGGGTGACCCGTGCCTTAAATGAAGGTTATGAGCTATATGGTTCACCCACCATGACTTTTAATGGTACGGATGTAATTGTGGGGCAGGTGGTGATTAAAGATGTAGTGGATGAATCTGAGATTCCACAAGGATTAAAAAATGCGCTGGATCTTTAATCTCAGCGCATTTTCTAGCTTAAATTAATCAAATAAAAGTGTTTAGTTGTTTAGACTTAAGCGTTTATTATTGCCATATAAACGGCCCAATAAAAGTATACAAGCTACGCTGAGGCCTACAATCAGGCCAACCCAGACACCGGCGGCGCCCATGTCGGTAAAGCGGGACAAATACACCCCGACCGGGAAGGCGATGACCCAGTAAGCCAGCATGGTAATCCACATTGGCCCCTTGGTATCCTGCATGCCGCGCAGACAACCTGCCGCACTGATCTGCCAGGCATCCATCAGCTGATAGGCAATGGCAAACAGAATCAGATACACCGCAATTTGGGTCACGATCAGATCTGAGGTGTAGAGTGCTACGATTTCATTGCGGAAAACCCAAAGCAGAATCATGGTCAGGATCGCCAGAATAGTGGCAGTAATCAGGCCGAGATATTGTACTTTACGCATGGCTTGCCAGTTCTGTTCACCATAGTAGGTGCCAACCCGAATGGTCAGGGCAATCGCCAGTGACATGGGAATCATGAACAGTTGTGAAGTGACAGAAATAGCAATCTGATGGGCAGCGACAATGGTCTCACCCAAAGGACTCAGCACAATTGCAGCAGTACTGAAAATACTGACCTCAAAAAAAATTGCCAATCCGATTGGAAAGCCAAGCTGTAAGATGCGCTTCATCCATTCCGGGTTGATTTTTTCCCAATGGGTAAAAGGCTGGGTACGTTGATAGGCCTTATTTCTAAAGATATACAACGCGAGGGTGATGACCATTAGCCACTGTAAAATCGCCGTGGCAAACCCACAGCCTGCACTGCCTAGGGCCGGAACAGGGCCAATACCATACATAAAGATATAGTTCAGCGGAACTAGCAAGACCAGCGCCAATAAACTAATCACGGTCACCGGACGCGGATTTCCAATCGCTTCAGAATAGCCGCGTAAGGCCGCATACATGGTTACCGCTGGCATACCAAAACCAATCGCATGCAGAAATAAACCGGCTTTAGGTTGTAAGCTTTCCGGTACACCTAAAAGTGGCAAAGTGGCCGGCAAGAGTTGCAAAATCAAGCCGGCAATTACTCCAAGAATCAGGGCAACCCAAAGCGATTGACGTGCAATGGTGGCAATTTTTTCAGGTGTGCGTGCGCCATTGGCCTCAGCAACCAAAGGCGTCGTGGCAATCATAATGCCACTAAACAGCAGCATCACCGGAATCCAGAGTCCTACTCCGACGGCAATCGCGGCAAGATCGGTAGCAGACAGGTGACCGGCCATAATGGTATCAATCAGACCCAGACCAGCCTGAGAAAATTGGGTCACCAGAATAGGCAGCATCAGATGAAAAAGTTTTTTTAATTCAAAACCAAAGGTTGTGACTGGTGAAACATTCGACACAAAAATTACTCATCGTGATCATGTGCTTAAATAGAAGGTTTAGCGTTGTAAAGTGAGAAGCACACCAATAAAAATTACCACGCCGCCTAAAAGACGTTGCCAGTTAACCGGCATTTTTTCATTACTCAATAATCCCAGATGATCGACCAGCATCGACATCACCATCTGACCAAAAATAATGAGACCGCTAAGAACCAGAAAGCCAAGTTTGGGCGCTGCATAAATGCTCATGCTAATCGCGTATACACCCACGATGCCCCCGAGCCATAAATACCAGGGAACACTCATCAGTTCCTGTAAACCGGGTTTGGGATTGGACTGAAAAAGTACGATTACGGCGAGCACTATTGTACCAATCAAAAAGGAAAAAAATGCAGCTTGAATAGGAGAATATAAATATTCTTTTAGTTGTGTATTAATTGCGGTCTGGAGTGTCAATAAAACACCGATTGCAAAAACCAAAGGAAGTAAAATAATAAGTTGAGAAGATATTTTCATAATTTTAACTGACTAATTCTATTTAAATTTTTAGGCATATCACACGATCAAATTTAATTTTAGCAGTGTTGCCGCCGAGTCATGTTAAAATTCGGCTATATCTTGTAATCGTTTTTGAGTAGTTCTTTGGCTGAATTGAATCCTGCTGCTGTCCCTTTGTCCTTATATATTCATATGCCTTGGTGTGTGCGCAAATGTCCTTATTGTGACTTCAATTCGCATGCGGTTCCGGATGGTCAGCTATCACTGGAATTGGAACAGGAATATTTACGAGCACTGGTGGAAGACTTTAAAACTCAGGTCGATTTTGCCCAAGGCCGGCAGATTCACAGTGTCTTTATTGGTGGGGGGACGCCGTCACTGATTTCTGCCCCAGGCTATCAATGGTTATTTGATCAGCTCAAAGCCGTTATTCCCTTTGCCGAAGGCTGTGAGATTACGCTGGAAGCCAATCCCGGCACAGTCGAACATGATCCGTTTGCCGGTTATTTACAGGCCGGAATTAACCGTCTGTCGATTGGGGTGCAGAGTTTTAATACCGAGCATCTCAAGCGTTTGGGACGGATTCACAGCAATGAAGATGCGATTTCTGCCATTGGGTTAGCACGTGAAGCCGGCTTTCAGCGCATTAATGTCGACTTGATGCATGGTTTGCCTGAACAGACCTTGGATCAGGCTTTGCATGATTTAAAATTGGCCGTGGAACAGGGTGCTACACATATTTCCTGGTATCAGCTAACGATTGAGCCAAATACGGTATTTTTCCGGACTCAACCGATTTTGCCTGTCGATGAAGTATTGGAAGATATTCAGGAGCAGGGTGAGCTTTATTTAAAAGCCCAGGGTTTTGTCAACTATGAAGTTTCGGCTTGGCGTAAAGAACTGCCTTCAGCGCATAATCTGAATTACTGGCAGTTTGGTGATTATCTGGCAATTGGCGCCGGAGCACATGGCAAAGTCACTCAGCCGGATGGCGTGTATCGGTTCCAGAAAACCCGTCTACCTAAGGACTACTTAGCCAAAGTACCTGCAGAACATGTGCAGTTTAAGCGCATTGAAGATGCCGACCTGTCTTTTGAATTTATGATGAATGCCTTACGTTTAAATCAGGGCGTGGAAGCCAAGCTGTATGCCGAACGTACTGGTTTGAGTCTAGATACTTTACATGAATTGCTGAGCTCTTTGCGTGATAGAAAATTAATGGTCGATGATCTAGACCGGCTTTCTTGTACCGAGCAGGGGCATATCTTTTTAAATTCGGTGCTGGAAGAATTTCTTTAACTGATTTTAATCCACTACTTATTTTTGGAAAAACCCTCATATAAATTTATGAGGGTTTTTTTTATTGCGCAGATTTCCCCAGATCAGGAATTTTTTATAGCCTAGAGGTTATCTGTTTTCAGATCTTCGATGTAATCTTTGAAAAGAAAACAGCAAACTTTAAAAATCTCAGGCACAAAAAAAGCACTCTAAGAGTGCTTTTTTTCAATATCTTGCTTCTAAATTATAGAGCAACGATATTTACAGCTGTAGGGCCTTTTTGACCTTGAGCTACGCTGAAAGAAACCTTTTGGCCTTCAACTAAAGTTTTGAAACCTGAACCAGTGATTTCGCTGAAATGAGCAAAAACGTCTGGACCTGATTCTTGTTGAATGAAACCGAAACCTTTAGTTTCGTTGAACCATTTTACTGTACCGTTAACTGTATTAGACATAATATAACCTATTGAATCGTATGAATTTATAGCCAAAATTTCAGATGACTAACTGTAACTTTGAAAAATAAAAAGGATGGAGCTTTTTGATCTGTAATACGAAGGTTTATGACTAAAACTGCGATACTTAAAAGAAGACTAACCAAAACAAGAATTTTTCTAGTTGGGATTATCATACCGCTTATTTTGAGATATACAAGCGTTTTATTTGGCTAATTTATTAGGATGTTGAAAAATATAAAATTAAATTTGTATATTTTCTATCCAGAAAGGTTTTTTAAGTTAAACAAGGGCGTCTGCGTCAATAAAAAGAGCGCCGAAGCGCTCTTTTTAACTCAATTTACAACTTAATAGTCAAAGCTAAAGTGTTCTGGAGCGAGTGCCGTCATGGTTTTAGACGGATTCACCATCGCTTCGGCATGACCTTGGGTACGTGGCAGGATACGTTCAAAGTAGAAATCAGCAGTTTTGATTTTCGCTTTATAGAATTCTGGTACTTCAGCACCGTCACCAGAAGCTAGTTTGGCTGAAGCGACTGCGGCTTGCTGTGCCCAGAAGTACGCCATCATCACATAACCGGAAAACATCAGGAAATCGACTGACGCAGAAGAGACGATGTCACGGTCCTTACGTGCTGCCAGCATGATACGTACGGTTAATGCATTCCACTGTGCACATAGCTTGGTTAAATCCCAGGCAAAGCGGCGCATATATTTATTCCGTGCATGCTGACCACAGAATTTCAGGATTTCAGCAGTGTAATCACGAATTACTTTACCTTTCGAGGTTAACAGCACTTTACGGCCAATCAGATCCAGTGCCTGAACGCCCGTCGTGCCCTCGTACAAGGTAGAGATACGTGAATCACGTACGATTTGTTCCATGCCCCATTCTTTGATATAGCCATGGCCACCGAAGACTTGCATACCGTGATTTGATGCTTCATAGCCCATTTCGGTCAGGAAGCCTTTCAGGATTGGAGTATAGAAACCAAGATGATCATCATGCTGTTCAAATGCAGCAGTATCGCCACGCAGCAAAGCATCATTCATGTTGTCGGCAATTTGCGCAGCATGATAAATCATGGCACGGCCACCTTCAGCAATGGCTTTTTGCGTCAACAGCATACGGCGTACATCGGCATGATGAATGATCGCATCCGCCACTTTTTCTGGATCTTTTTTGCCAGACAGGGCGCGCATTGACATACGCTCTTTGGCATACGGTAAAGCACCCTGGAATGACAATTCAGCATGACAAATACCCTGAATCGCAGTACCAATACGTGCTGTGTTCATGAAGGTAAACATGGCATGCAAGCCTTTATTCGGTTCACCAATCAGGTAGCCAGTCGCATTATCAAAATTCAGTACAGCCGTTGCTGAAGCGCGAATCCCCATTTTGTGTTCAATCGAACCGCAGTTCACTGGATTACGCTCACCGATCCCACCATCTGCCGCAGCAATAAATTTTGGTACGATAAACAGAGAAATCCCTTTGGTACCTTGCGGTGCATCTGGAAGGCGTGCCAGTACGATATGTACGATATTTTCAGTCAGGTCGTGCTCACCTGCAGAAATAAAGATTTTGGTGCCTGAAATCGCATAGCTGCCATCTTCTTTCGGCTCTGCTTTGGTCTTAACCTGCCCCAGATCCGTACCACATTGTGGCTCAGTCAGACACATGGTGCCCGCCCAAGTTCCTGCAACTAAGTGAGGCAGATACGTGTTTTTCTGCTCATCGGTACCATATTGCATGATAGTGTTGATACAACCCACACTTAAACCCGGATACATCTGGAATGACCAGTTTGCAGTCCCCATCATTTCCGATTTGATCAGGTTTAAAGACATTGGCAGGTTTTGGCCACCAAATTCTTCAGGATAAGACAGACCTTGCCAGCCACCTTGTACGAACTGGTCGTAAGCTTCTTTAAAGCCTTTCGGTGTTTTTACTTCGCCATTTTCAAAATGACAGCCTTCTTCATCACCGCTTTGATTCAACGGCGACAGTACATTTTCACAGAAATCTGCAGCGCCTTCTAAGATCATATCTACCGTGTCGGCATCGGCATATTCACCATTCGACAAATTCTGGTAGTGCGCAGGGTAGTCAAGCACTTCATTCATAAGGAAGCGAATGTCGTGTAAAGGGGCTTTATATGCTGGCATGCGTTTAATCCTGATTGAAATTAGTTTTGGATTATCTGTATCGATTCTTTGATTATTCACATTCGGGATAAAAAAACATTGATGAATTCAGTGAATAAAAATGTCAGAAAAGCGAATCGATTTTTAAGGCTAATGAATGAAATCATCGAATTTCATCATTAGGTGTTTACATTACAGGAAGATTAAAAACTTGTTATATCAATGGAATTTAATGAGTTAAAAGGTGACTTGTCCAGTATATTTTTGTATGAATTGTGCTCGGATTCAGGTGGCAAAATAACTCATTCTAAAATGTCATTAAAACCAATTCATGGTTTTTCAGCTTATAAAAAGTAGTAGGAGGAGAGTAAAGGGTTGCAGTTGCAACCCGAACTGAACTCATTGGAGAGATAGGGGTTTTAAAGAAACTCTTTTAAATCCGGCTTGATACCATTCCAGATGTAAAAAGATTCAATTGCCTGACCGACCAGCATGCCAAAACCTTCAGATGTCGGTACACCGCGTACTTTGGCTTGATCGAGAAAGGAAGAAGGTTTGCCATAGGCCATTTCATAGGCCCGTTTAAACTGTAACGCCTCTGGTAAAACCAAAGCATCACCACTGAGGCTGGCAGAGGTGGCATTAATCACCAAATCAAATTCACCGGCTAAATTGTCTAGTGAAATCGCCTGTAATTCGACTTGAGGTACGGCATCCTGAAGATCAGCGACCAGTTGTTCCGCGCGTGCCAAGGTACGATTGGCGATTACGATTTTTTTCGCACCTGCTTGGGTGAGTGGATAAATCACACCACGCGTGGCACCGCCTGCTCCAATAATCAGAATATTGGTATTTTCCAGTGGCCAATCTAGTGCTCGAATTGCTTCAACCAGTCCCTGACCATCGGTATTGTCGCCATGCAGCACACTATTTTCCATCCATAGCGTATTCACGGCTTTGGCAATTTTGGCCCGTTCACTCAGCACCTGACAGTGGGCAAAAGCCTGTTCTTTAAAGGGTACGGTGACATTCATGCCACTACCGCCATTGCTAAAGAATTCCTGAATGTTGGCTACGAAGCCATCCAGTGGCGCCAGACGCTTGGTGTAACTCAGGTCGACACCAGTTTTAGCAGCAAAGGCGTGATGCAATTCTGGAGAACGTGATTGTTCAATCGGGTTACCAATCACGGAAAATTGTTTGCTCATTTCACAATGTCCATGTGCGGAAATGGCCATCAATATACGTGAAAAAGCGCAGAGACTAAAGCCTGCGCGATTTTAAATTGCTGTTAAGTGATCCGGGTTTTAGGAACTGCAAATATCCATAATATGTTCCGCAAACATCAGCGCCATACTGAGAACAACCCCAAACCCAGTCAGGATACTCACCAGAATAGCGGCGCCATCCAGAATCAGGTTGTGACTCAAAATTGCGGTACTCATCGCGCTGATGGCGAGAGCCAGAAAAAGCCAAAAGGCCAACACAGGTAGATTTAATTGAAGATTATGCATTGTTATTCTCACTAGACATCAAATGGAATATGATCGATGTAGCGATAGGGTGCCGCGATCAAATCAGGTATTTCTATGCAGCAGTATAGAGGATATATCTATTAAAACAGCCCTCTATTTGAGGGCCGTTTGTATCATTTCATTGCGTTGGATTTTAATTCTGTTAACCAGTTATGTGGTTTCAGGTAGTAATCTGTTAAACGTTTTTCCGGTGAGCCCTCATCCCATTCAGGGCGATATGACCATCCGGTAAGCGGGGGCAGGCTGACCAGAATCGATTCAATCCGGCCACCAGTCTGCAAGCCAAACAGGGTGCCGCGGTCATAAACCAGATTGTATTCCACATAACGGCCGCGACGGTATAACTGAAACTCGCGTTGTGCTTCGGTATAAGGCTTATCCTGATTGCGCTGGAAAACCGGCAGAATGGCTTCCAGATACCCATTGCCTACAGCCTGCATATACTGGAAACAGGTTTCAAAATCCCATTGATTCAGGTCATCAAAAAATAAACCACCCACACCGCGCTGCTCGTCGCGATGTTTTAGATAAAAATAATTATCACACCATTGTTTATGTTCAGGATAAACCTCTTCGCCGAATGGCGCGCACAGATCATGCGCTGTTTGATGCCAGGACAGTACATCTTCATCATTCGGATAAAACGGAGTCAGGTCAAAACCGCCACCAAACCACCAGACCGGATCCTGACCTTCTTTTTCTGCGACAAATAAACGCACGTTGGCATGTGAGGTGGGCACATTCGGGTTTTTCGGATGAATCACCAGCGATACCCCCATGGCCTGTGCTTTGGCGCCAGCAATATTAGGATGACGTTCAGTCGCAGAAGCAGGCAGCTTGGAAATGTTGATGTGGGAGAACATCACGCCGCCTTTTTCAATCACCGTACCATTTTGCAAAACACGTGAACGGCCACCACCACCTTCTGGACGCTCCCAGTCATCGATGATAAATTCGGCCGTACCGCCGCCAGCACGTTCCTGCTGTTCTAATGCTGCACAAATCCGTGCCTGCAAGTCGAGGAGAAATTCACGAACGTGTTGAATATCCGTAGATGTAGGATGCTGCATCAGAGCCCTCGTAGGGAAATAAAAAACTAACGACATCAAAGCATAAAATCAGTCAAAGATTAAGGTCTAATTTGGTGATGCAATTCATCAGCCCAGACATTACATTCCACTATTCATAAGCAGAATGCATCATTAAATCCGACTAAATGGCTAGGTTGAATTCTTTTTTCAAGCTCAGCACAATAACTCACAAGCGCTCATTGGTTTGAGCATTTCTCGATGGTAATAGGTGGGTGTCATGTCGGTACAGGTCAATTCCCTGATTCAAAAATACAATGTTCCCGGGCCACGCTATACCAGTTATCCGACTGTTCCGTATTGGGAAGAGCAGAATTTTTCGCTGGAACAATGGAAGCAAACGCTAAAAAAGTCTTTTGATGAATCTAATCAAAGCGAAGGCATGAGCCTGTATATCCACCTGCCATTTTGCGAAAGCTTGTGTACCTTCTGCGGGTGTCATAAGCGCGTGACCAAACGCCATGAAGTTGAACAGCCTTATATTCAGGCACTGCTGAAAGAATGGAATCTATATTGTGAGCTATTACAAGAAAAGCCCATCATTAAAGAGATTCATTTGGGCGGGGGGACGCCGACCTTTTTTTCAATGGCGCATCTCGCTCAACTGATTCAGGGTATTCTGGCCAAAGCTGACATAGCGCCTGTACATGAATTCAGTTTTGAAGGCCATCCTAACAATACCACACGTGAGCATTTGCAAGGATTGTATGATCTTGGCTTTCGTCGGGTCAGTTATGGGGTGCAGGATTATAATGAAACCGTGCAAAAGGCGATTCACCGGATTCAGCCTTATGAAAATGTTAAACAGGTGACCGAATGGGCGCGAGAAATTGGCTATGAATCGATTTCCCATGATCTGGTCTTTGGTCTGCCATTTCAGAGTCTGGATGATGTTTTAAATACTATTGAACAAACCAATTCGCTCTTGCCGGACCGTCTGGCTTTATATAGCTATGCACATGTGCCCTGGATTAAAGGTAATGGTCAGCGCGGTTTTAAAGATGCTGATGTGCCCAAAGATGCGATCAAACGGGAATGCTATGAAGCGGGTAAAAAGAAACTTCTGGCACATGGCTATCATGAAATCGGTATGGATCATTTTGCCTTAGAAAAAGATGCGATGTACCAGTCCTTTCAAGCGGGAACATTGCACCGCAACTTTATGGGATACACAGCCTCTAAAACCCAGGTGATGATTGGGCTAGGCATTTCTTCAATCAGTGATAGCTGGTACAGCTTTGCGCAGAATGTGAAAACCATTGAAGAATATTATGAATGCCTGGCGCGCAATGAAATTCCGGTATTTAAAGGACATGTCTTAAATCAGGAAGATTTGATCATCCGGCAACATATTCTAAATTTGATGTGCAGCTTTAGCACCTCATGGGAAAATTCCGAGATGCTTTTCCCTGAAATTGATGAGGTTTTGGAACAGCTTGAGGAAATGGCACAGGATGGTTTGATTCAATTTTCAGACTCGTCACTCACGATTCTGGAGAAAGGGAAACCATTTGTACGCAATATCTGTATGGCTTTTGATTTACGTTTAAAGCGACGGATGCCAGAAAGTCGGATTTTCTCCATGACGATTTAGAATCTCTTCCTAAGCTATAAAAATCCCTCCAAACCTTTCTTTAAAAAGGGAGGCTTACTTTCCCCTCTTTTTTAAAGAGGGGCTAGGGGAGATTCTTTAAAAATCATCTTTTTTATAAAGATGTGCCATGCGTTCGTGTTTGGTCTTAAGATATTGTTCATTAAACGGATTCAAGCCCACCGTCAGTGGAACACGATCGATCACGTTAATCCCTTGTGCTTTTAAGGCCTCAATTTTGGAAGGATTATTGGTCACGAGACGTACTGCTTTTACCTGTAAATGATCCAGCATAATGCTGCACATATCATACTGACGTGCATCTGCAGGCAGATTCAGCATTAAATTGGCATCTACTGTGTCATGTCCCTGATCTTGCAGGGCATAAGCGCGAATTTTATTGGTCAGGCCAATGCCACGACCTTCCTGACGCAAATACAGAATGACTCCGCGGCCTAATTCATTGATCAGTTTTAAAGTCGCTTGCAATTGCGGGCCACAGTCGCATTTGAGTGAAGCAAAGGCATCACCGGTTAAACATTCAGAATGCACACGCACCACTACAGGCTCATCTGATACTTCTTCAAGTCCTTTGGAAAGTGCGACATGTTCTTCGCCAGTCTTAGGGTCTTGAAATACAGTAATTTTAAATTCACCGTGAGCGGTAGGTAATCTTGACGTTGCGACAAATTCGATTGGCACAGCTGAACCCGTTAAATCCTGAAATTGGCTAAAGTATAGCGTAATGATTGAACATTGGTAGAATTGCAAAGTCGAAATTCTGCAATAGATTTTCTTTTTTGTAGAAAGCGAACGATAATAGTTGATAAATAGTAAGATTATTCAGGATAATCGTAGGCTGCAATTTTTTCACCCCGACGAGATCATTGTTTAATATTGCATCGCTAGAAGCGTAGCTGAATTGAAGCTGCTACAATTCAGCTATATGATCGGGTACTCCCCATTGACCTAGCTTTAGATTTGCCAGGCTTTAGAAGGCTTTGCCATAATATGCTGTATACAGAAATCCCAACTCAACGCCCTGTAACACCGTTGCTTGATGCGATCAATCATCCTGAGCAACTACGTTTACTCGAGCAAAGCCAGCTAGAACAAGTGGCGGATGAGTTACGTCAATTCATTTTGTATGCTGCCGGGCAAAGTGGCGGACATTTTGGTGCCAACCTTGGTGTGATTGAACTCACCGTGGCCTTACACTATTGCTTTAATACGCCACATGATCGCCTGATCTGGGATGTAGGTCATCAGGCCTATCCGCATAAAGTGTTGACTGGGCGTCGTGAACAGCTCACCACTATTCGTGCCAAAGATGGTCTGGCAGCGTTCCCGGCTCGTGAAGAATCTGAATTTGATACCTTTGGGGTAGGGCATTCTTCGACGGCGATTTCTGCTGGCCTAGGTATGGCACTGGCACGTCGTTATCAGAATAATCCGTGTGAAGTTGTGTCGATTATTGGCGATGGTGCCATGACGGCAGGTATGGCTTTTGAAGCCTTGAATGATGCCGTGGCACACAGCGCTGATCTGATGGTGGTGCTGAACGACAATGATATGTCGATTTCTTGCAGTACTGGTGGTTTTGCCAAGCATTTAGCCGCAATTTGGGAGCGCGGTGAATTTGTTAATGTTACCGAACAGGGTGAGGCCTATGTACAGCCACATCCGGAATGGTTATATAACTCGCGTTTGCATAGTGCAGCGACCGATGCTGCAGACAACCTGTTTAAAGCCATTGGCTTTGACTATTTTGGCCCGTACGATGGTCATGATGTCAAACAGCTGGTGCATGTCTTTAATGCGCTGAAAAAGCGTAAAGGCCCACGCCTGATTCATGTCTATACTAAAAAAGGCAAAGGCTTTGCTCCGGCAGAATCCGATCAAATCAAATATCACGCGATTAGCAAAATCAACGCCGTTGCCGCCAGCAATACTGCACCGAAATATTCGGATGTATTTGGGCAATGGCTTTGCGATGAAGCGGCACAAGACACACGCTTGCTCGCGATTACTCCCGCCATGTGCGAAGGTTCAGGCATGGTCAAATTTGCCAAAGAATATCCGGAACGTTTCTTTGATGTGGCGATTGCCGAACAGCATGCGGTTACCTTGGCTGCCGGTATGGCTTGTGAAGGCTTGAAGCCGGTGGTTGCAATTTACTCGACTTTCCTGCAACGCGGTTATGATCAACTGGTACATGACGTGGCTTTGCAGAATCTGGATGTTACTTTCGGTATTGATCGTGCCGGTCTGGTTGGTGAAGATGGCCCGACGCATGCCGGTGCTTATGACTATGCCTATATGCGTACTATCCCGAATATCGTGATCATGGCGCCGAAAGACGAAAATGAATGCCGTCAAATGCTGCATACAGCGTATTTGTATCCAGGGCCGGCAGCGGTACGTTATCCGCGTGGCAATGGACTCGGCGTCGAGATCCAGCAAAAAATGATCGAGATTCCGATCGGTCAGGCGGAAATTGTGGCCAGCTTTAATGGGCAGTATGATGAATATATTTCTGTACTGGCATTTGGTAGCCGGGTACAGGCTGCAGTCGACGCTGCTGAAGCATTTGCCGTGAAACATGAGATTGGCGTGCGTGTGGTTAACATGCGTTTTGTCAAACCACTGGATACTCAAATGCTCGATGATCTCGCTTTAAGCACCAGTCTGTTTGTCACGGTGGAAGAACATGCAGTGATGGGCGGTGCAGGTAGTGCCGTGAATGAATATCTGGCAGAAGCACAGATTGTCAAACCGATGTTGAATCTGGGTCTGGATGATATGTTTATGGCGCAAGCGACCCATGCACAGATGTTGCAGCAAGCGGGTCTGGATGCGCAAGGCATTGAAAAATCGATCAATCAGGCTTGGTCCAGCCTGGGGCAAAGCGTCTTGTCATAATATCTTAAAAATTTTAGACACATTTTTCCCAAAAAAGCCCTGATATTTGCTAAGATATCGGGGCTTTTATGCATTATTCTTTATCAGTGTCTTCAAATTTGTAGTGGGTGTTCAATGGAACCTATGGTGGTGATGGCTGCGCGTGCGGCTCAGTTAGTTGGTCAAGAGCTTTTAAAAGCGCATCAGAATCGTCATAAACTCGATCTACAAGTCGAAGAAAAAGGAATTGATGGTCCGGTAACGCGTGTAGATCGTTATTTGGAACAGTTGACCATCGATACCCTACGTAAAAGCTATAAAAATCACAGTTTCCTTGGTGAAGAGTTTGGCTATCAGGAAGGTAAAGGTCATGACGCCGATTGGTGTTGGGTGATCGATCCGCTAGATGGTACTTTAAACTTCATTAACGGTTTCCCGCATTTCTGTATCTCTATCGCAGTTCAGCACAAAGGCATTACTCAACACGGGGTGATTTATGACCCGGTGAAAGATGAGCTATTCTCTGCCAGTCGTGGTCGTGGTGCCATGATGAACCAGCGCCGTATTCGTGTGAATGTTAAAGACAGCCTGGAAAATACCTTTATGGCTGTTGGTCACGCTTATCGTGCCAAGCGTAATGGCGAAGTTGTGTCTTATGCCAAGAATCATTTTCAAACCCTGTTAAACGTAACTGAAGCTGGCGCGCAATATCGTCGTTCAGGTTCTGCAGCATTGGATTTAGCCTATGTTGCTGCAGGTCGTTTCGATGGTTATTTCGAACTTGGTTTAAAGCCTTGGGATATCGCAGCTGGCGAATTGATCGTGAAAGAAGCAGGCGGTACTGTAGTTGATGCACGTGGTGGTAGCGACTCTATGGAAAATGGTCAAGTTTTGGCTTGTTCAATGAAAATGCTTAAGCCTTTAATGCAAGCAGTTGTTCCTGCTTGGGGCGAAGCAGCAAAATAATCGGGTTTAGATGAATTAGATCTAATATTGAGAAAAGGCATCCTTCGGGATGCCTTTTTTATGCACAGAAGTTTAAGTCGCGAGAGCATGGTACAGGGTTGTTGATCTTTGCTTGAATACTGGAAATATCAGATGAATTGGCGAAAAATGACTTTTTATACCGCCTGTTACATTTTTTGTTATATTTTAAGTATTAGAAATATATAGATAAATTATGAATAAGGAAAATTAGTTTTAAAACTTAATGACATTGTGGAATATTCTGCTATAATTCCGCCACGCACTTAATTTCTGTTCTTTACCTGAACACTATCTTCTAATCATTGTATGCGCGTGCTGTCCATAGAGAGGACATATCCTTCGCGCCCCAATCGCTTAAGCGATTCCTTCAGGTTTGCGGCCGTAATCATGCGTGCGTTATATCCACATCGTCGTTACTCGGATCGCTGCTGAATCCTAATATTTTCAGCATTATTTGCTGTGCCGCTTTTTGCCGATGTCCATAATTGTTATTTATTAAATGGAGCACCCACTTCAGGGTGAATACTCTCTATGAGCAAAACTTTTGCTGATTTTTCCCTCGACGACTCTCTAACCCAGGCTCTCGACGCTTTAGGCTTTACTACTCCTACTCCTGTACAAGAACAAGCGATTCCAGCTGCGCTTGAAGGCAAAGACCTTCTTGTGTCAAGCCAAACAGGTTCTGGTAAAACTGCTGCATTCTTACTGCCTACGTTAAATGCGTTGGCAAACCAAGATACATTAGTGCCGTTTAAAGACCGTATGAAAGCGGTTACTCAACCGAATATTTTGGTGATTTCACCGACTCGTGAATTGGCACAACAGGTATGTCAAGACGCAATCGCATTTGTACGTTACATGAAAGGTGTTCGTATTGCGGCAATCATGGGCGGTATGCCTTTTGGTAAGCAAATTCAACAGTTAAAAGGCGCGCAAGTTGTTGTTGCAACTCCAGGTCGTCTACTGGACTTGGTAAATCGTCGTCAAATCAAATTGGATAAAGTTGACGCGTTAATCGTCGATGAAGCTGACCGTATGCTTGACCTAGGTTTCTCTGAAGACTTAGAAGCAATTGGTGAATTGGCTGCAAACCGCAAACAGACTCTTATGTTCTCTGCGACTTTTGCACCACGTATCATTACACTTGCAGAACGCATGATGAATGATCCAATGCGTATTTCGATCGAAACTGGTCACTCTACAAATACTGATATTACTCAGACTTTGCATTGGACTGACGGTTTCGAGCACAAGAAAAAACTTCTTACTCACTGGTTGAACGAAGAAGACGTTGATCAAGCAGTAGTATTTGCGTCAACTCAAGAAGACACAGATATGTTGGCTGAAGAACTTGCTGAAGCAGGTCTATCAGTTGTAGCACTTCACGGTGCTATGCCACAAACTGTTCGTAACCGTCGTTTACGCAGCATCCGTGAAGGTCGTGCGAAGATCTTGGTTGCAACTGACGTTGCAGCGCGTGGTCTTGACGTACCAACAATTTCACACGTCATCAACTTCGGTCTTCCAATGAAGAACGAAGACTATGTACACCGTATCGGTCGTACAGGTCGTGCGGGTCGTACTGGTAAAGCAATTACTTTGGCGACTTACCGTGAACGCGGTAAAATCCGTGCTTTAGAAGACTTCCTTGATGCGCGTCTAAACGTATCTGAAATTGAAGGTCTTGAGCCATCTCCACCTCCTGCACGTGGTAGCCGTGATGGCGCTGGTCGCGGTCGTGGCCGTGATGGCGGTCGTCGTGATGGCGGTCGTGGTGGTTTCGGTGGCGGTCGTCGTTTTGAAGGCGAAAGCAACTTCAAACGTCGTGAAGGCGGTGATGATCGTCCACGTCGTAGCTTCGATGACAAACCTCGTGGCGAACGTCCGGCATTTGGTGAAGATCGTCCACGTCGTGACTTTGGTGATCGTCCAGCTCCGCGTCGTGAAGGTGGTTTTGGCGACCGTCCACAACGTTCGTTTGATGACCGTCCAAAGCGTGACTTCGGTGATCGTCCAGCTCCACGTCGTGAAGGTGGTTTTGGTGACCGTCCTCGCTCTAATGATGACAACCGTGGCAACCGTGTAGATTACAAACCAGCTCGTGAAGGTGGTTATGGTGATCGTCCAAAACGTGATTTTGGTGATCGTCCTGCTCCACGTCGTGAAGGTGGTTTCGGTGATCGTCCAGCGCGTTCATTTGGTGATGACCGTCCGAAACGTGATTTCGGTGATCGTCCAGTACGTCGCAACTTTGATGACAAACCACGTGGTGAACGTTCGTTCGGTGGTGAAGATCGTCCACGTCGTAAGTTTAACGACTAATTTTAATCGCTAGATGAAGATAAAAAACCGGTAGAAATACCGGTTTTTTTATGCATTGAGTTTTTTGCTTTTTAACGTAAAATGTCTACTAAATCATATTTTTTCAGGGTTATGATAACTATTCATATGAAAAGCTTAGCTCTTCGATCTCAATTGATAGAGGTGTATATGCCATATATCGCATTGACTTTGATTTTATGTAATATTATCTATTATCTATACAGTTTTTTTAATTAATCAATGTACCTAAATCAAGCTTAAGTACATATTTTTATTATAAAAAATTCGAAATAATCTATTGTTGTTATTTTTTTATGATATTAGACCATCTTTTTCAACTGCTAACATTTTGAACTTCGTTCCTTTATAGTATGCATGCTGAAAAAATGCAGGAATAAACTCAGCTATGAAAAATCAAACAGCGCGAGATACTCAGTCTCTGATTGAAGTCAAGAATTTGAGCTTCAAGCGGGGTGAGCGCGTGATTTATGACGACGTGAGTTTAACTATTCGTCGTGGACAGATTACCGCCATCATGGGGCCATCGGGAACCGGTAAAACCACCTTATTAAGACTGATTGGTGGACAGCTGACGCCCGAACATGGTCAGGTCTTATTGGATGGCAAAGATATTGCCTCGATGTCACGTTCCGAACTTTTTTCAGCACGTGCACGTATGGGCATGCTGTTTCAGAGCGGTGCTTTGTTTACCGATATGAGCGTGTATGAAAATGTCGCATTTCCGATTCGGGCACATACCAAACTGCCAGAACATCTGATTAAGGAAATCGTGGCACTGAAACTGGAATCGGTCGGTTTACGTGGTGCAGAGCAGATGATGCCATCCGAGTTATCTGGTGGTATGAACCGACGCGTGGCTCTGGCCCGGGCGATTGCGCTAGATCCTGAGCTGATCATGTACGATGAACCCTTTGCCGGACAAGATCCGATTGTGATGGGGGTATTGACCCGTTTAATCCGCTCTTTGCGCGAAGCACTGGACTTGACCACGATTATTGTTTCGCATGATGTTGCAGAGACTTTATCGATTGCGGACTACATCTATGTGGTCGCAGAAGGCAAAATTCAGGGCGAGGGCACACCGACAGAGCTAAAAGCGCATCCGTCTGCCTTTGTACAGCAATTCTTGACCGGTTCTGTCGAAGGTCCAGTGGATTATCAGTTTAGTCATCGGGCTTATTTAAGTGATGAGGTACGTTCATGAATGCAATTGCCGCATTAGGTAGACGCGTTATTGAACGTGTACAGGGCATTGGGGTCGCCACCCTGATGCTGTTGCAGATTTTATTTTCAATGCCGACCTGGCTTGGAGTAAAACTGTTTGTGTATCAGATGTATCGGGTCGGGGTCTTGTCCCTGCTGATTATTGTGGTGTCTGGCCTGTTTATTGGTGCTGTACTTGGCTTGCAGATGTTCAGTATTCTGTCGACTTTTGGCAGTGAATCCATGCTTGGCACAGCAGTTGCGCTGACCTTGCTCCGTGAACTGGCACCTGTGGTCGCCGCTTTGCTGTTTGCAGGACGTGCCGGTTCGGCCTTGACCGCAGAAATTGGTCTGATGAAAGCCACTGAACAGTTGTCCAGTATGGAAATGATCGGTGTAGATCCTTTAAAACGGGTGATTTCACCGCGTCTCTGGGCGGGGATTTTCAGCTTGCCCATGCTCTCGGTCATCTTCGCCGCAGTCGGTATTATGGGCGGTAAAATGGTCGGTGTCGATTTTCTGGGTGCCGATGAGGGTGCGTATTGGAGCGGCATGGAAAGCAGTGTGCAATTTTATAAAGATGTCTTGAATGGCACTATTATTAAAAGTTTTGTATTCGCATTAATTTGTACCTGGATTGCGGTATATCAAGGCTATGCCTGTGTACCAACATCGGAAGGTATTGCAACTTCTACAACCCGTACAGTCGTATATTCTTCACTGTGCGTTTTAGGCTTTGATTTTGTGTTGACTGCGGTCATGTTCGGAGGTGTTTAATGAAATCACGTACTAGTGAGCTGGCCGTTGGTGTTTTTGTTATTTTGTTCGGGATTGCCCTGTTCTTTTTGGCGATGCGTGTCAGTGGACTGGTGGGAAGCAATATTTCCGACAGCTATAAAATGACGGCAACGTTTGAAAATGTAAATGGCATCAAGCCACGTGCCAAAGTCGCTTTAAGTGGCGTGAAAGTAGGACAGGTCGATGACATTACCTTAGATCCTGTAACGCGTCTGGCAACCGTGCATATGACCCTGGATGGCTCATTGACCTCTTTTAATACTGAACAATTAAAACAAGTTCAGCAGGAAGCACTGGAAGAGTTACGTTATAGTTCGGACTATACTGCGGCTGCACCTGCGCAACAAAAAGACATGGAAAAACAACTGTTAGATAACATGAAATCCATCACCAATATTGATGAAGATGCTTATATTATGGTAGCGACCAATGGGTTGTTGGGTGAAAAATACCTGAAAATTATTCCAGGTGGTGGTCTGAACTATTTGAAACGCGGTGATCAGATTGCCAATACCCAAGGCACCATGGAAATTGAAGATTTAGTGACGAAGTTCATTACTGGCGGTGCCGGTAAATCGTCGGATAGTCAAGAAACTGCCCCAGAACAGGCGACAGTTTCAGAATCGACTGATGCAGAACCTGCATTTGTTGAATAATAGATTGAGGAGATTTCAGTGAAGACTTTAGTAAAACAAACGCTTGCAGCAAGCATTCTTTCAACAATGGTTGCTGGTACAGTGTTTGCTGCACCGTCTGAAGCGCCACCTGCTTTTATTAAAAAAGTGGCAGATGGTTTGATTGAGCGCCTCAAAGCTGATAACGCAAAATTGCAGAACAATCCAGCGCTGGTCAAAGCGATTGTCCGCCAGAATCTGGATCCATACATTGATTCACAGTCTTTCACGCGTATTGTGATGGGGACTTATGCGACGAACCAGTATAGTACTGCTGCACAGCGCGCGCAGTTTGAAAAGAATTTCCGTGAAACGCTCATTGAAAATTATGGTTCTGCATTTTCCAAGTTCAGCAATCAGACCTATAGCGTGCGTCCGTACAAGGCCAGCAACAGCAAAAATCCTGTTGTAACCATCGACTTTAATAATAAAGGCGAGAAAATTCCAGTGGCGTTCCAGCTGGTGGACAAAGGTTCACAATGGAAAATACGCAACATCAACGTATCGGGTATCGATCTAGGTTTGCAATTCCGTAACCAGTTTGCTGCGACAGTCAAACGTAATGGCGGTAATATAGATAAAGCCATTGCTAACTTCAAACCGGATGCAGAAGCTGCAATCGACAAGAACAAGAAATAATCAGATAGGTGAGCCGTGATTGTATTCAAGGATCAGGAATTGCAGGTTTCAGGCAAGATTGACTATACCAATGCGCAGGACTATTACCTAAATGGTCTGCGTGTGGTTCAGTCACAGAGCAAGTTTCCGCTTGTGGTTAATCTAGCTGGGCTTGAAAGTGGTAGTACTTTGGCTTTGGCAGTATTGGTGCGCTGGTTGCGCCAGACGCCTCAAGCGCAAGGACTACAGTTTAAAGCTGTCCCTGCTAAAATGATGAATATCATTCAGGCCTGTCATTTACAGGATGATTTACAGATCATTCAGTAAATAAAAAAAGCACCGAAAGGTGCTTTTTTTTTATTGTTGACACATTTTAAAAGTAAAGTCCTTCCTTTATCAAAAGGACGTTAGGAAGGATTAAAATATGACCTCACCCTAACCCTCTCCTAAAAGGAGAGGGAACTTCCTCTCTAACTTTATGGATAGAAATGATGATTTTTAAAAACTACTATCTCAATAAATATTGGAAGTCCTCTCTCCTTATGGGAGAGAGTTAGAGAGAGGGTGAAGAAATTAAATCCACTTCTTCCATCTAAAGTAAATCAATGGCCCAATTAAAAAGCCGATCAAAATGATACTGACCATAATGAAGCTCATGGTGCCTTGTGCAAAAGGCAGAACTTCGGTATTCATCCCATAAATACTGGCGATCAGCATCGGCGGTGCAAGCATACTTGGCAGGATCGAGAATCGACGAATCGTATCGTTCTGTTCCGTGTTAATGAATCCGGACGTGGTATCGAGCAGGAAGCGCACTTTCTGAAACAGGAAGGCATCATGTTCAACCAGCGAGCGCACATCTTCACTGAGTTCTCGGATATCCGCATCATAAATATGACTGCCCAAGGCGCGTGGACGAGACAGGAAAGTCAGAACACGACGTAAATCGATCAGACAGAGTTGCGCTTTACCGAGCATATCTTCCAGTTGAGCCAGACGGGTAATCATGTCATCCAGATCGAGAATCTGCTCGCGATGGCGATTATTCAACACTTCAGTTGAATATTTCTCTAAATCTTTATGTACATCTTCCAGAATATCGGCCAGCTCATCCAGTTTGGCTTCGAGCAGGCCCAATAAAATCCAGGTTGGATCTTTATAATCGATTTCATAATCATTACGGCGCGCACGGGCACGGAAGGCACGAAAGGCCACCAGTTTTTCGCCACGCAAGGTAAAAAGACGGTCCTTATGCAGAATGAATGCTACGGTTTGTACCGTCGCCAGCATGCTGGATTCATCTTCGTTTTCATTCTCGACCTGATAGTTTTTATTTTTGGTTAAAAAATAGGTGCTGATATGCAAAATACCGTCATCATCACGGTAAAATCGAGCACTAGAGGAGATATCTTCCAGCGATTTTAAGGTCGGTAAGTTTTGCGCATAGGCATCTAGAATCCATTGCTGCTCTTCTTGTGAAGGTGCAATCAGATCAAGCCATACTAAATCTGGATGCAGGTCGAAATCACCGTTAATCGTGATATCTTCTAAGCTACCGCGCTCTGTGGCGTAAAAGGCTTCAAGCATGCTGTCTTTTCTCCCTGGCGCAGTATGTGAATTGGAATGGGTGTATTTTAGACAAGGAATTGAATAAAAACACTGATATTAAGCAGTTATTTTTGGAAAAAACGCGCTTGCAGCGATTTTGTACAATATAGCGTCAATTGGAGAGTGAAATGATGAATTCTATCGCAATTTTTTGTGGTTCAGCACTGGGCTCGGATCCTCTCTATGCCCAGATCGCCGAAAAGGTTGGCCAGACCTTGGCAGCAAGGCATCAGACGCTGGTCTATGGCGGTGGTCGTTCTGGCTTGATGGGGATTATCGCTGATAGTGCTTTGGCTGCTGGTGGCAAGGTGATTGGTGTAATTCCAAGACAGCTGGTCAATCGTGAACTGGCGCATCCGCATATTACCGAGCTATTTGTGGTCGATAATATGCACGAACGTAAAACCCGCATGTCGGAACTGGCACAGGGATTTATTGCCATTCCGGGTGGTGCAGGAACGTTGGAAGAAATTTTTGAACAATGGACCTGGGCACAGTTGGGAATTCATAAAAAGCCTTGTGCTTTTTTAAATGTAGATGGTTTCTATGATGATTTACTCAAATTTATCCATATGACGACCGAGAAAGGTTTTACCAAAGCGCGCTTTAGCGATGCTTTAATTGTGAGTGATAATCTGGATGATATTTTACGCCAGTTTGAAAGTTATCAGCCACCTGAAGCGAAATGGGGTATGGTCGATCAGACCGATCTTGTAAAATAAACTGTCCACAGCATGATTTGTAGAAAATAAATGAAAGTGATTACGGTGGCTGCGGCCATTATTTTAAATGAAGCGCAACAACTGCTGGTGGTTCGCAAAAAAGGGACATCCTGCTTTATGCAGGTCGGTGGCAAGCTGGAGCCAAATGAAGCACCAGAAGCAACGATGTTGCGTGAAATTCAGGAAGAAATTGGTACAAAGGCACAGATTCAGCAATTCATTGGGCGTTTTGAAACCCAGACGGCGAATGAACCTGATCATCAATTGGTGAGTTATGTCTATTGGGTAAGTCTGGATCAGGCACCGAAAATTGAAGCTGAAATCGCTGAAATGAAATGGGTCGATCTGGATGAAAAAGAGGTGCTGCTGGCACCTTTGACGACTGAAATTGTGATTCCATGGGTCAAGTCTCATTTACTTGCCCAAGCTTAAATTTTCAGATTTGTGCGCCCGCCAGGCAGGCTGCATAAATTTTTTGACAACCCAATTGTTCAAGTGTTTGGCTCAGTGCCCGAATCGAACTGCCAGTCGTGACGACATCATCAATAATCAGCACCCGACGATACCGTAGCTTGGAAATAGTGCTGATCTGGAATTGTGACTGGATGTCTTCAATCCGCTCCAGCCGGCTTAGACCTTTCTGTGAATGTTGTTTTAGTCGGGTAATCGGTTGCCAGATGGGTACATTCAGCTGTTTCGCCACATGTTTGGCCAGCACCAGAGATTGATTATAACCGCGCTCGGCCAGACGCTCATTCGAGATCGGCATCGGTACTATCGCACTGACTTTAGGCAGGTCTAAACTTAACAGCACACCTGCCAGTAAATTTTGCAAATGCAGTTTCTGTTCATATTTAAACAGTTGAATCAAACGATCCATCGGGTAGGCATAGTCGCAGGCAATCTGGAACTGCATTTCCTGCCGTTGAATGGTTTGATGTGCCCAGGGTAATTGTCGCCAGCAATCTTCACAGACTGAATGAATGGACTGATGGTCCGTCAGACAGAGCTGACAGGGCTGCAAGCGGGTCAGCCAGGATTTTCCATGTTGCAGTAATTTAAACATAGGCATAGCGCGGTGCTTCCGGTAGCCAGCGTTGCAATAATGCTTCGGCTTGATCAGGATAATCCTTGAGCATCTGCTGGGCCACATAATGTGCCTGATTGAGCAGGTGATCATCACGTTCCAGTTTGGCCACACGGAAATTCATGTCGCCAGTCTGTTTGGTCCCGAGCAGCTCACCCGGGCCACGTAACTCCAGATCTTTCTCGGCAATCATAAAACCATCATTGGTTTCGCGCATGATTCTTAAACGTTCCTGACCATTTTGCGAAAGTGGATGCTTATACAGCAGGGCACAGAAGCTGGCTTTGGCGCCACGACCGACCCGGCCACGTAGCTGATGCAATTGAGATAGACCCAGACGCTCGGCATTTTCAATCACCATAATGGAGGCATTGGGTACATCCACCCCGACTTCGATCACGGTGGTGGCAATCAGGAGCTGTAATTCATTATTTTTAAACTGCTGCATTACCGCCTGTTTTTCATCGGCTTTCATCTTGCCATGTACCAGTCCGATATTCAGCGCAGGAAAGCGCTCGCGAATTTCGGCAAAGGTCGCTTCTGCGGCCTGAGCATCCAGGGTTTCGGACTGTTCTACCAGTGTACACACCCAATATGCCTGCTTACCTTCAGCACAGTTGCTGGCAATCCGTTGCAAGACTTCTTCGCGTCGATCTAATGGAATGGTCACGGTCTGAATCGGGGTACGGCCCGGCGGCAGCTCGTCAATCACCGAGGTATCCAGATCACCATAGGCAGACATGGCCAGTGTGCGGGGAATCGGAGTCGCAGTCATCACCAGTTGATGCGGAGACATACCATCTAGCCCTTTATTTCTGAGTGCAAGGCGCTGATCCACACCAAAGCGGTGCTGTTCATCAATAATCACCAGACCCAGTTTGGCAAACTCGACATTTTCCTGAAACAGGGCATGCGTTCCGATCAACAGATGGGCGCTGCCATCCCGAATCACCTGTTCCGCTGCGGCGCGAGCTTTACCTTTTTGCTTGCCGGAAAGCCAGGCCACATTTAAGCCCAAAGGCTCAAACCAGCGTTTAAAATTCAGATAATGCTGCTCGGCCAGAATCTCGGTCGGTGCCATCAATGCAACTTGCCAGCCTTCTTCCAGTGCATGGCAAGCTGCGACACCAGCCACCAGGGTTTTACCCGCGCCGACATCGCCTTGCACCAGACGCAACATCGGTTTATTGCTTTTTAAATCCTGCACGATTTCTCTGGATACACGTTTTTGCGCACCGGTCATTTCAAAAGCCAGACTGGCTAAGAGCTGTTTGGCATAGGTTTTACTGGGCGTAAATGAAGGCGCTTCGACTTGCTGAATAAAGGCCCGACGTGTCAATAAACTGATCTGATGCGCTACCAGCTCTTCAAAGATCAGACGCTGCTGTGCAGGATGTGAGCCTTGTGCCAGCTGCAGCATATTGGCGTTGACAGGCGGGTGATGGATATATTCCAGCGCCTGTTTCAGCGCATAACCGTTACTAAATTTTGCTGGTAGCAATTCAGGCAGATGATCGCTGTATTGAGCCAAGGCCTGCTGAATATAGGCCCGTATTTTTGGCTGGGTCAGGCCTTCAGTCGCAGGGTAAATCGCGGTGAGCTGGGTTTGAGGTAAAGGTGTGTCCTCAGTAATGACTTGCAGTTCGGGATGATACATTTCCAGACCGCGCGCACCGACCCGCACTTCACCAAAAATTCTTAAACGGTTACCCAGTTTGCAGCGGTCGGTAATGCCTTTATAAATATGATAAAAACGTAAAGTGACTTTGCCAAAATCATCATCCAGCAGCACAGCCATGGATTTGCGTTTGCCAGGTGGAAAATCCACACCTTTAACGATGCCTTCCAGCAGATAGCTGCGTCCCACGCTCAATTGATTCATAGGAATGATCGTGCTACGGTCTTCATAGTCACGTGGTAGATGAAAAAGCAAATCATCAGTATTGAAGATATTTAGTTTTTCGAGTAATGCAGCGGCGGCATTGCCAACGCCTTGTAACTGATGGACTGCAGCCATGTCCCCTCAACCAGATTTGTGATTCGGTGCTCAATGCATATTTTATTTATCGGTTATGGTAAAACATCCCGACGTGTGGCTAAACAACTATTTGAGCAAGGTCATCAAATTAGCACAATTAGCCAGAGTCCCAAAACAGATTCATTCGCAACTCATCTGATTCAGGATGTGCATAAACTGGATTTAACAGCAGTTACACCGATTGACTGGGTCTATGTATTACTTAGTCCAAAACAAAGCGCGGTTGAAGGTTATCAGCAGACTTATCTGGATTCGGTTCAACCTATTGTGGCTGCCTTAAAACAGCATCCGGTGAAACGGATTGTAGTGGTTTCATCGACACGAGTGTATGGGCAAAATTCCGGTGGAATCGTAGATGACGAAACAGAAATTCACCCAATTGATGCTCAGGGCAAAATCTTGCAGCAGATGGAGCAGGCTTATTTCACTGCTTATCCTGAGCAATGTACGATCATTCGTCCGAGTGGGATTTATGGAACATCGGTAGAACGCTTACAAAAAATGGCCGCCTCGATGATGAGTTATCCGAATCTGCACTGGTCCAACCGGATTCATATTGAAGATTTATCACGTTTCTTGTCACAGATGATTCACGTTGAACATCCTGAAAATTCTTATATTGCGACCAACAATGATCCAAAATTATTGTATGAAATATTGCAATGGTTTCAACAGCAGATGAGGATTCCTTTGCTTAAAGTTGAGAGCGGGCAGGTGACAGGTAAGAAACTTTATGCGACTCGAATGCAGAAAATGGGATTTGAGTTAGAGCATCCAGATTGTTATGAGGATTATTTGGAGTTGATGGAAAAATAATCTTTAGCCCCTTCTTTTAAAAGAGGAACATTCCTCCTTTTCTCGAAGGGGAGAGGGAGGATTAAATTCCCTCTCCTTTTAGGAGAGGGCTAGGGAGAGGTGGAGAATTTTTTGAACATTTTTCCTCATCTCCCTTGCGAAGCAGTGCTTTTCACCGCGGAGGGAGAAGGAGCTTAGGGGCTTAAATAATCTTACTTCTTTTTCCGCTTCGCACGCTTCTTAGCTTGCTCAGCTGCAACCGCATCCAAAGCTTCTTTCAGTTCTTCATCCGTAAAGTCGGTGATGTGATGCAGCATCTGCAACTTCACTTCATCCAGTACCAGATCCGCATACTGCGCCACATTGGTCAGCTGTTCATCAAAGACAATCGCATTGTCTTCATTGGTACATAGATAACCTTTTTGGGTTAGGACTTTAATAAAGCTCTGGAACAGGGCTTTGTCGAAGAACTCAGGTGAGTTGAACTCGTAAAGCACAGACAGGCGCTGCCCTACCAGATAACTGAGCTCTTCCACCTGACGGGTTGAAATGTTGCCTGAACCGCGTTGGGTAATCAGTGCCAAAGTCATGTAATAACGTTCCAGACTTTGGGTCACGGGTGCAGCCAGAACTTCCAGTTGATGATGCGCTTCAGTATTCGGTGCCGGTGCAACGAGGTTTTCGCCATCTTGTGTAATCAGTTTTGAGGCAATTAAGCTGTCAATATGCGCATTCACCTGATCCTGAATCTCATCTTCATGCCATTTTAAAAACAGTTCAGCTTTGAGGAATGGGTACAGGGTACTGCTGATATTCACGACATCATGACGGCGAATGGTACCGTTATGTTCAACTAGGGCTGCAATCAAAGATGGCAGCACAAAAGTGTGCACAATATTATTACGGAAATACGTCAGCAGAACTGCCTGATTATCTTCAATGGCAATGATATCGCCCAGTACATGCTTGACCCGCTTGATCAGTTTTAGCTTCATTGCATAGGCAATAATTTCCTTGCCAGAAAGCGGCGTCACCTGCATGCGCTCATCATAAGGCAGGGCAGCAAGCAAGGTGCGATAGGTGTCCAGCTGCTTGATACAGATCTCTTCATCCAGCGTATGTTTCGGCGTAGCCAGCAAGATTAAAGACAATAACGATACTGGATTGATCACGACCGCACTGTTGATGTTTTCCAGAATGGCTTGTGCCGAGCTATTCACTGCATCAGAAACCGCTTGTGGAATCGGATCATCATTCTTTTCGATCTTGATATGTTCTGCGCCATGCTGTTTCAGAATATCATCCAGAAACACCGGGTTACCGAAGTTCAGATGTACCTTGCCAAAAATGCGTTCAATCTTGCGCAGGGTTTTCAAAATTCCAAAAATAGACTCGGCTTCTTTCGGCTTGCCACTCATCTCACCGACATAAGTGCCACCTTCCATCAGGCGCTCATAGCCGATATAGGTCGGCAAAAATACGATCGGCTTAGATTTGCCACGTAAATGACCATGCACGGTCATTGCCAGCATCCCGGTTTTTGGCGGAAGCAAACGACCGGTACGTGAACGGCCACCTTCAATAAAGTATTCCAGCGGGGTATTACGTGACAGGACGCTATACAGATATTCTTTAAACACTGTGGTATAGAGCGCATTGCCGCGGAAGGTACGGCGAATAAAGAAGGCACCACCACCGCGTAAAATCTGACCGACAAAAGGCATATTCAGGTTATCGCCCGCAGCGATATACGGCACCATCAAGCCACGACGATAGATCACATAAGACAATAACAAATAGTCGATGTGACTACGGTGACATGGGGTATAGACAATTTCATAATCCTTGGCCAGTTCACGCACGGTACTGAAATTATGCACTTCCACACCATCATAAAGCTGGGTCCATAAGCGGGTCAGGGCCTTGTCGGCAAAACGTACGGTAGAATGAGAATAATCGGAAACGATTTCGTTCAGATAACCAATCGCACGACGTTCAGATTCCAGCATCGAGATTTTGCTACGAATACTGTCATTGCGAATCGCTGCCTGTACATCTGGTGACTTGATCAGGCCATGCATGACATTACGGCGGTCGGACAGATCCGGCCCGAGAATGACTTCGCGCTGACCATCCAGGTAATCATTTAAAGTGCTAACAATATAGGTGGCCGGCGCTGAATTTGGATACGTCTCTTTAGCAAAGTTAATCAAGGTGCGTAAAGACTGCGATTCATGGAACTCTAAATAAGACTGGCGACCATGCAGGCCGATATTGACCAGTTGTTTGACCCGGCTTGGCGTAGACCAGGTATCGGTAAATAGCAGTTTAAACCAAGAATCTTCTTTCTCGGGTTCGCGTCCCCAAAGTACTGTTACCGGTACCAGTTCGACATCCAGCTCAGGATGCTGTTCCAGAATTTCAATCAGGCGTAACAGGCGCGGCGGGAAAGCATGGGGTGGTGAGCTCAGCAAATTATTTTCATCATGATGCTGTAAAAACAGTACCGATGCTTTTTCCTTGTTGTTTCCGAGTTGCATTGGATCAAGTGCAGCCGGTAATTTTAAGCGGCGTGTTTCTGCATCGACCACGAGCGCATTACTACGTGAATGGTTCTGTAAAACGTAGCAGACCAGCTTTTGCGATTCTGCTGTAGTCTGATCAGATTCAGGTGCTGTCACTTCACTTGGTACTTCCCCAAGGACATGAGGGGTAACCACAAGATCAAGTAACTTACTTGAAAGCTTGCGATACATTTGACCAAAGCCATTCTTGGACATAGCTGCTCCTAATTTTACTGACCAAAACCACAGGACTTCTGAGGGAATTTATTTTGCGGGTTTCTAAAGCGAAACAATATATCTTTTTTTAACAACTTCAACAGAAGTGCTTCAATTTTAGCGTGAAAGCAGGTGCTTTTCCTAGTCACTTATGACATCAGTATGACAGAACAGTCATGCAAACTTTAGAGTTTCGTTCTGATTTTGTGGCAGAATATTCCAGATCAATTATTTAGATCCTTTTTTCCATTTTGGGATATCTCCAATATTAGATAGGTTGCTTATGAATGCCTTAACACAGGAACTGGTCGAGCTGCTCAGCTTAGAAAAGTTAGAAGAAAACATTTTCCGGGGAATCAGCCGGAATCTGGTGGGCAAGCGCGTGTTCGGTGGGCAGGTTTTAGGGCAGGCACTACGCGCCGCGTCTTATACCACAGACCGTCCAGCACATTCATTACATGCCTATTTTCTGTTTGGCGGGGATGTCAATGCACCGATTATTTATGAAGTGGATCGTATCCGTGACGGCAAGAGCTTTGTCAGCCGTCAGGTGCGCGCTATTCAGCATGGCCGTACCATTTTCATGTGTATGGTGTCTTTCGCGCATCAGGAAGAGGGCCTGAATTACCAGATTTCAGAGCCTGAATATCCACCGGCAGAAAGCCTGAAAAATGAAGCAGAGCTGATCAAGCAGATTATTGAGTTTATTCCGGAAAATGTTCGTGCATCTTTCACTCGTGATCGTCATGTGGAAATTCGTCCGGTCAATCCGCAAAATCCATTCCAGCCTCAACCTGAAGCACCGTCTTATGCGCACTATATCCGTACGCATGACCGTATTGCTGCAGAAGTCGATCAGATCTCCTTGCATCAGGCCATTGCTGCTTTCTATTCTGACTTTACCTTGATGACCACGGCGCTTCGTCCACATGGTCTGAGTTATATTTCGCCAAGCTTACAATGTGCCAGTATTGACCATGCCATGTACTTCCATAAACCATTCCGTGCGGATGAATGGATGCTTTACGATATGGATGCCACCCAGAGCGCCAGTTCGCGTGGCCTGAATTTTGGCCGGATGTGGCAGAACGGTGAGCTGGTCTGCAGTACCTCTCAGGAAGGCTTGATCCGTTTACGTGAAATCGAAACACAGTAATTTTTCTTCCTGCTCAAAAAGTCGAATCCCTGATTCGGCTTTTTGTTTTTAAGCCGGATGAAAATGGCCATTTGATATCATGTCCTCACGCCGCGTTTATAAAATATTACTCGATTCTGTAGAATTCGCATGGCATAGTGCGGCTTAAGATCAATATTAAAAATGCATGAAAAGATGAGCTTAAATACGCAAATTCTAATTGCCGCCGTATTGGGGGTGCTGTTTGGATTTCTATTGACGATATTTCCGCAGACCTCATTTTTTGATGTCAGCTTATATGGCATCGGTATCGTCAGCAGCATTTTTATTGGCTTGTTAAAAATGCTGTTAGTGCCGCTGATTTTTAGCTCGATCGTGGTCGGCGTATCCAATCTGCAGGCGGGTGGGCAGCTAAGCCGCACCTGGAAAATCACCCTGATGTGCTGTGTGACCACCACCACCTTGGCGCTCATTTTAGGTCTGGCGTGTGCGCATTTGTTTGATGTCGGTAAGGGTGTTGATGTGCTGATGTTCCAGGATGCCATGGCGCAACATCAAACGCCAGATACCCTGACACCTTCATCTTTCTTTACCAATTTTATTCAGAATACCCTGATCAATCCGTTTAAAGCTTTTGCCGATGGCAATGTCTTGGCGGTGGTAGTCTTTGCCTTATTTGTGGGTGTAGCACTAGTCGCAGGTGGAGATAAATTCCGTACTGTGCGCAAGCTGAGTCACCAGTTTTTTGAAATCATGATGTTGATGATTGGCTGGGTGATGAAACTGGCACCGCTCGGTATTTTTGCCTTATTGGCTAAATTAATTGCCACTGAAGATGTTTCAGTTCTCAGTCGTCTGGCTGAATTCGCTGCGGTGGTTACCGGCACGACGATTTTTCATGGCATCGTGGTTTTGCCTTTATTGCTGTGGATTTTCGGCAAGATGGATCCGGTCACGTTCTTTAAAGGCACACGTGCTGCCTTGATTACTGCCTTTGCCACCAGTTCCAGTTCGGCCACCATGCCCTTGTCGATGAAATGCGCGCAGGAAAATTTAGGGGTACGTCCACATACTGCAGGCTTTGTGATTCCACTTGGTACACAGTTGAATATGGATGGTACGGCGCTGTATGAAGCAGCTGCAGCTCTGTTTATTGCCAATTTAATGGGGCTGGATCTGAGTCTGGGGCAGCAACTGGTGGTCTGTGCAACTGCGATGATTGCATCCTTAGGTGCACCGGGAATTCCGAGTGCCGGTATGGTGACCATGATTATGGTCTTGCAATCGGTTGGTTTACCTGCCGAGGCGATTGCCATTCTTTTACCGATCGACCGTTTACTGGATACCGTACGTACAGTGGTGAATGTTCAGGGAGATATGATGATCAGCGTGGTGGTGGACCGGCATACGCGTGAACCCGATCTTCAAGCTACAGATAGCTAAAACATTTAAAAAAATAAAAAAAAGCAGGTATTTGACCTGCTTTTTTATTTGTACGTTGAGTTTTAATAAATCAAGAATGATCACAGATCATTTAGGTGATATGGTCTTAATCCGCTGAACGCTTATTCTGATTTAGCTCATCTGCCGCTTTAAGCTCGGATTGATCCTGCTCAAGCAATTCCAGCGGTTCTTCAGCTTCATTTAAATCATGAGTCGATACTTCAGCATGCTCAGAATCAGTTTCACTAAGCTCGAGCTCTTCAAGCGGTTCATCAGATTCATTCAAATCATGCGCTGATGCTTCCGGAATGCTGTCCAGATCATATTCAGATGCTTGATCTAAGGTAAAGTTCAAACGGCCACCCATGACGCTGGCCAGTTCTTCTAAACCTTGTTTGTTCATGGAGGAAAACAGTTGAATCGAGAAATCCAGCTTCATCTTTTTCAATGCCGCTTTGACTTCCTGCAAGGCTTTGGATGCAGGACCACGGTTTAGTTTGTCTGACTTGGTTAACAAGACATGCACGAACAACTGGCGGGAATAAGCCCATTCCAGCATCATCACATCAAAGTGTTGCAGTGGATGGCGGATATCCATCAGCAATACCAGGCCTTGTAAGCTCTGGCGGTGAATCAGGTAATTTTCCAGTTCTTTTTGCCAGACCAGTTTCATTTTTTCAGGCACAGCCGCATAACCATAACCGGGTAAGTCGACCAGACGCTGATCCGGATTGCCCAGGCTGAAAAAGTTGATCATCTGGGTACGGCCAGGTTTTTTCGATGCACGTGCCAACTGTTTCTGGTTGGTCAAGGCATTAATCGCACTGGACTTACCCGCATTTGAGCGGCCGGCAAAAGCAATTTCATAGCCAGTATCTTCTACACAAAGACTGAGTTTGGGTGCACTCATTAAAAATTCGGCTTTGCGTAGCCAGTTGAGTGCGCGCACAGAATATTCAGTAATGGCAGAATCAACTTTTTTCTCGTAGCTGATCTTTTGCTTAGGCGCATGGGCTGTCTTACTGTTTTTGGATTTTCCTCTGCTGTGGTGCATAACTCAACTTCAATAAATGATCTACAATGAAACATTATAAAGGAAGTCGCACAGGCAAGCGAACTTTGCCGCAAGAATAAGTCACAAGACATGACCCTGAAGACTTTAAAGATTAATCAGGCTGATCGGAGAATTTGTACTGAAACGCGCATTTCGTGGCCTAATCACATCTTTAAGCACATATTGGTCCAGACTGCTATAAAACTGTTCGACAGCATCATCTAAAATGCCTTTTAAACCACAGGTCGGACGTAATACGCAGGGTGGGCTATTGCATTCCACTACATTGCTGTCGCGTTGCAGGATCCGCACAATCTGTCCCAGTTGAAGGTTCAGGCTTGCCGGATTTAAACGTATGCCGCCACCTTTGCCACGTGTGGTGATCAGCCAGTCCTGTTTCGCCATAAAATGCACGATTTTCATGGCATGATTCTGTGAAACCTGCAAGCGCTCGGCAAGTTCTGCAATGGTATAAGGGAGATCACGTGGCTGTGCGACATACATCAGGATCCGAAGCGCATAGTCAGTGAATTTATTGAATTGCATAAGGTCAACAGCGAGAAAATGAAAGAATTGAATGTTAAAAGCTCCACGAATGGAGCTTTTAATCAGAATCTGATGCTAGTCTAAACCGTTTTGGTAATTAAAGCTTGAGCGGGGCAGACACTTCAACTACATCACCAACTTTGTAGTGGTCGATCAGTGTCTGTGCAACCGAGAATGCGGTTGGATTTTCTTCCGCTTTCACAGTAATTTGATATTGCTCGTTTTGAGCCTGATCAAAGCTAAACTGTTGTGGTTGACGAATGTGCTGTTCAGGCACCTGTACACGTACTGAAATATGTTCACCCGCTTCAGCACTTGCAATCGCTGCACCATCTTTAGCTTTAAGTGTAAAGATTTTACCTGCATCGGTATCATTGACTGCTGCTACTTCAAATTCGCGCCAGCCCGCCCAGCCACCATTTTCAGAAGCTAGAGTGGCATATTTAGATTTTTCCACACCAATCAAAATATCTGCCAGTTGCATATACGCTTCTTTCCAGGCTGCAATCAGGTCTGAGTCCATGGGTACATCTAAAACTTCGCTGATCGAGTGCAACAGGTTCTCACCGACAATCGCATATTGATCCGGTTGAATATCCAGGCTGACATGTTTAGTGGTAATGCGTTCGATGGCTTTGGCCAAAACGCCCGGATTGGTAATGTTTTCAGCATAGGCAAGTACTGCGGCAGCCAAGGCACGTGGTTGACGGCCAGTACTTTGATGATCCATGTTGAAGGTGTTTTTCAACTCTGGATGGTTGTTCAGCATGCGGTTATAGAAATACGTAGTAAGTGCTACGCCGTTTTCACGTAAAACAGGAACAGTCGCTTGTACAAGTTCAATATGTTGTGGAGTCATGAGAGCTGTCTACAGATGTTTTTTAAAAGATGTATTTAAATTACATCTTTTAAAATAGCTTTACAATAGCGCATAGTCATAAAACCATAAAAAAATTATGGGATATAAGAATATCCCATAAAAAGTGTGATGATGATCGGAAAAGGAGGGGGATTATTTGCGGCCAAACAGCGAACCTAGTAAGCCGCGCACAATTTTCTGCCCAGTACTCCCGCCCAGGCTACGGGCAGCACTTTTGGCAAAGGTGCCGACAATATCCTGAGTCAGTTTTTCTCGTTGCTTGGCTGCGCGTTCAGCTTCTTTTTGCTGTTCTCGTGCCAGACGTTCCTGTTCTTTAATTTGCTGCTTGGCAGGAGCTTCCTGTTCCTTGCTTTGCTGTTTGGCAAGTTCGGCGGCCTGAGCCTGTTGCTGGCGTTCTGCGACCTTGTTTTGCAGCATTTCATGGGCGCTATCCCGATCGACTGGCTGCTCATAAATACCGGCGACAATACTTTGCTGCATGAGAGCCTTGCGTTCTTCAAGCGAGATCGGTGTAAAGGATGAATGCGGCGGCATGACCCAGCCACGCTCTACTATTTGCGGAATGCCTTTTTCATCCAGGCAGCTAATTAGGGCTTCACCGACAGCAAGTTCGGTAATCACCTGATCGACTTTAAATTCAGGATTGGCTCGGAAAGTCTCTGCTGCGGTTTTCACTGCTTTTTGATCTTTGGGAGTGAAAGCCCGCAAAGCATGTTGAACCCGATTGCCGAGCTGGCCTAAGACACTTTCCGGCAAGTCCAACGGATTTTGCGTGACAAAATAAATCCCTACACCTTTCGAGCGAATTAGACGCACCACCTGCTCAATTTTTTCTTGCAGGGCAGGGCTGGCATTATCAAATAAGAGATGGGCCTCATCAAAGAAAAACACCAGTTTAGGTTTGTCCAGATCGCCGACTTCGGGAAGCTGTTCAAACAGCTCGGAGAGCATCCAGAGTAAGAACGTGGCATATAGCTTAGGCGTATTCATCAGCTTGTCAGCCGCCAACAAATTGATATTGCCACGTCCTTGACTATCCGTCTGCAAAAAGTCCATCAGATCCAGCGCCGGCTCGCCAAAAAACTGGTCACCGCCTTGATCAGCCAGTGCCAACAAGTTGCGTTGAATCGCACCAAGACTGGCGGGAGATAAATTGCCATATTCAGCTTTAAAGTCAGCCGCATGCTCAGAGACATAACTCAGCATGGCTTTCAGATCTTTAAAGTCGATCAGCAATAAACCCTGATCATCAGCAATCCGAAATACTGCGGAAAGCACACCTTCCTGGGTGTCATTCAGATTCAGCATTTGCGCTAGCAGCAGTGGACCAATTTCAGAAATAGTAGTGCGAATCGGATGACCCTGTTCGCCAAATAAATCCCAAAACACCACCGGTGATGCTGTAAAAGGAATGGACTCGATATTGAGACTTTTAATCCGTTCATCAAATTTTGGGTTGCTTTCACCTGCTTTGGCCAGGCTGGACACATCGCCTTTAGCATCGGCGAGGAAAACAGGCACACCAATTCGAGAAAAGCTCTCCGCCAATACTTTTAAAGTCACAGTCTTTCCGGTACCAGTGGCACCTGCAATCAAGCCATGTCGATTGGCAAGTTGGGAATGCAGCACAATATCCTGCGTGGTATCCGTGGTTTTTTTAGCAATAACAATTGGTGTACCCATAGCTGTTCCTGTTATTTATTATTCATTTTTAAGTTTTTTCATTTGTTCTAGTGCATGCTGAATATCTTGAATCAAATCTTCCGGATGTTCCAGTCCAATACAGAAACGAACCAGCAAGCCGTCTTTTAAGTGTGAATGTTCCAGCACACGCATGTCTTTTAAGTTATATAGCATGACCAGACTGACAGGGCCACCCCAACTAAAGCCTAGCTTAAACAGTTTTAAACTATCACAGAAATTTCGGATATCTTGCATGGCGTATGTGCTGTCAAAGATTACGCTGACCAGGCCGGCACTATCACCTTGCTTGCAAATTTCTTTCCAGTACTGATGGCCTGCGCTGTCCGGATCAGCAGGATGCAGCACCTGTACAAACTCGGTTTGCTGTTTAAGCCATTCCAGTAAGGTCAGCGCACTGTTGGATTGATGTTGATATCGCAGTTGCATCGAAGCCAGACTGCGTTGTACCTGTGCCACATCATCACCAGAAACACTAATGCCCTGAATGGCATGTGCACGGAACAGTTTGTGATGCAAAACCTTATCTCGCGTAACCACTGAGCCCATCAGGATATCCCCCCCGCCGCTTGGATATTTGGTCAGTGCATGTACCGTCATATCTACACTTAAATGCTCTTCACCAAAATCAAAGGCATTAAAAGCCAGACCTGCGCCCCAGGTATTATCCAGTGCCGTCAGAATATGATGTGCCTGGGCTTTTTTCACCAAACCAACCAGATCCGGAAACTCTAAGGTGACTGAGCCAGCAGCCTCGAGCCAGATCAGTTTGGCTTTATCTGTAGGCTGAAACGTATCAAGCTCTATGGGATTGTAGAATTTAACCGTAATTCCATAACGCTTTTCCAGATTGCGTAAATGCTCCATGTTTGGACCATAGATATTGTCAGCCACCCAAACCTCATCGCCCTGGCTTAAAAAGCAAGAATTCACGAGATTAATCGCGGATAAACCACTCGGTGCGAGCAGGTGATATAAACCACCTTCGAGTTGTGCGATGTTATCGCCCAGCGTAAAGGTCGTAGGCGTGCCATGCGTGCCATAACTATAATCATAGTCATCGGTCCAATGGCGATTAAACAGGGCATCGGTATTGTTAAAGATAATGGTCGATGCACGATAGAGGGGAGGTTGAATGGTGGAAATCGCTTGAGGAGCCTTTCGTGGTGCATGAATCAGGCGAGTTTGAGAGTCTTGTTTCACGGGAATGCGCTCAAATGTAATCAAATATTACTCTAGCTTAAGAGAATCTGTGACTCACTGCCAGTTACGTTGTGAATTGTTTAAAAACAACAAGTCTTATAAAAAGTTGGCTTCATTTTTGCAAAACCTAAATCTATATAGCTAAAAAAATAGGTTGAGGAGCATGAAGTCGCATTTAAAAGTGCATTATTTTCAGCATATTGCTGGTGAAGGTTTTGGTAGTTGTTATGAATTTTTAAAGCAGCATCAGGCGCACATTACCGCGACTGAATTTTTTGCTTTACCCGTGGATCGGCCGCTGGAGATCGAGGCGCTGCCTGCAGTGGAAGAGGTGGATTTGCTGATCATTATGGGGGGAACCATGAGTGTGAATGATGAAGCAAATTTCCCTTGGTTAAAAATAGAAAAACGCTGGTTGCGTCGCTATCTTTCGCATGGTAAACCGGCAATTGGCCTGTGTCTGGGTGGGCAGTTGATTGCAAATGCTTTGGGTGCAGGTGTTAGTCGCAATCCAGAACAAGAATTGGGGTGGACCACGGTGCACAGAGTGGCGAATCTACCAGAGACGTGTTTTAGCCTGCCGGAGCAGTTTAATATTCTGCAATGGCACAATGAAACATTTGAATTGCCTAAAGGTGCAGTCCATCTGGCAGAAAATGAAGCCTGTCGTAATCAGATGTACCAGTTGGGCAGAAATGTATTGGGCTTCCAGTTTCATCCTGAAATCACGCCGGAAACCCTGGCATTGTTTTTGGAAAATGAAGAAGAGCTTGCGCAATTTTCAGGAAAATATGTGCAAAATTTATTTGAATTAAAAAAAACCACGAAGCAAAAATTTATTGAAGGAAATCAGATGTTAAATCGTGCTATAGAATATGTTTTGGCAAAAACTGCCTAATATTTAAACAATAAACTATTGTTTTAAGTCATAAATTGAAAACTTGGATAAAACCATAAAAGAGATTTGCTTATGCATTAAACAATGGCTATAATAAGCGACCCTTCAATAGGAAGGGGGTTAACTGCGAATAAAGTAGTTAACTATCGTTACAGTCGTGGCATCGATCATGACCTTAGTGATATTTCACTGCTCTTGACACTTGCCCATATAAAGTGGGGTGAGATGCGTCAAGAGTGATTCTTTATATATTTGGCTTGGAGTTTACTGGTATGTCTAACCAGAGAATTCGTATCCGTCTTAAGTCTTTTGATCATCGCCTGATTGATCAATCAGCTCAAGAAATCGTAGAAACCGCAAAACGTACTGGCGCACAAGTGTGTGGTCCAATTCCAATGCCAACACGCATTGAACGTTTTAACGTTTTAACATCACCACACGTAAACAAAGACGCGCGTGACCAGTACGAAATCCGTACTTACAAGCGTTTGATCGACATCGTTCAACCTACAGACAAAACTGTAGATGCATTGATGAAGTTAGATCTTGCAGCTGGTGTTGATGTTCAGATCGCATTGGGTTAAGGCTTTCGGGTTAATTAACACTCTAAGTTAATTAGGCCGCTTTTTTAGAGGTTTATGCACATGGCTATTGGTTTAGTCGGTCGCAAGTGCGGTATGACACGTATCTTTACAGATGCTGGTGTTTCTGTGCCTGTTACAGTGATTGAGGTTGATCCTAACCGCATCACTCAAATCAAAACGCTTGAAACTGATGGTTATCAAGCGATTCAAATCACTACTGGTGAACGTCGCGAATCTCGCGTAACTAACGCTCAGAAAGGCCACTTCGCGAAAGCGGGTGTTGCAGCTGGTCGTCTAGTTCAAGAATTCCGTGCTACAGAAGCTGATCTTGAAGGTCGTGAAGTTGGTGGTACGCTTACCGTTGAATTGTTCCAAGTTGGTCAAGTTGTTGACGTAACTGGTCAATCTAAAGGTAAAGGTTTCCAAGGTGGTGTTAAGCGTTGGAACTTCCGTACGCAAGATGCAACTCACGGTAACTCAGTTTCTCACCGTGTTTTAGGTTCTACTGGTCAAAACCAGACTCCTGGTCGCGTATTCAAAGGCAAAAAAATGGCTGGCCATTTAGGTGCTGAACGCGTAACTACACAGGGTCTTGAGATCGTTGCTATCGACACAGAACGTTCAGTTCTAGTTGTTAAAGGCGCGGTTCCTGGTGCTACTGGTGGCGACGTAATCGTTCGTCCTACGATCAAGGCCTGAGGGGAAATAACGTGAATTTAAATACTGTTTCCGGCTCTGCTGTTGAATTATCAGAAGTTGCGTTCGGTCGTGAATTTAATGAAGCTCTTGTTCACCAAGTGGTTACAGCTTATTTAGCTGGTGGCCGTCAAGGTTCAAAAGCTCAGAAATCACGTGCAGACGTTTCTGGCGGTGGTCGCAAGCCATTCCGTCAAAAAGGTACTGGCCGCGCTCGTGCTGGTTCTATTCGTAGCCCAATCTGGGTTGGCGGTGGTAAAACTTTTGCTGCTCGTCCACAAGACTGGTCTCAAAAAGTAAACCGTAAAATGTACCGCGGTGCTATGCAATGCATCCTAGCTGAACTTGTTCGTCAAGATCGCTTAGTTTTAGTTGAAGAGTTTGCTGTTGCAGCTCCAAAAACTAAAGAATTGCTTGCAAAACTTAACGACTTGAATGCGACTCGCGCATTGATCGTTACTGATGCTGTTGATGAGAACCTGTATCTTGCTGCGCGCAACATTCCACACGTTGATGTGGTTGATGCTGCTGCAATCGATCCGGTTAGCTTGATTGCGTTCGACAAAGTTGTTATGTCTGTAGCTGCTGCTAAGAAAATTGAGGTAGAACTCGGATGAACAACGAACGTATCTATCAAGTCCTGCAAGGACCTGTATTCTCAGAAAAAGCACAAGTTTTAGGTGAAACTGCTGGTGTTCAAGTGTTTAAAGTTGCATTAAATGCAAACAAGCTTGAAATCAAAAAAGCAGTGGAACAACTCTTTGGTGTGGAAGTTGTTAAAGTTAACACGACTATCACTAAAGGTAAGTCTAAACGCTTTGGTAAAACATTAGGACGTCGTTCTGATGTTAAAAAAGCATACGTCACCCTGAAAGCTGGCCAAGATGTTGAAATGGCTGACTTGGGCGATACCGCTGAAAGCACAGCGGAATAAGGACGAGAATTATGCCTATTCAAAAATGTAAGCCAACGTCTCCAGGACGTCGCTTTGTAGAGAAAGTGGTTCACGATCACCTTCACAAAGGCGCACCATACTCTCCGTTGGTTGAAGCTAAAAAACGTACTGGCGGCCGTAATAACAACGGTCACATCACGACTCGTCACGTTGGTGGCGGTCACAAGCAGCACTACCGTCTAGTTGACTTTAAACGTAACAAAGATGGTATTCCTGCAACTGTAGAGCGTATCGAATACGATCCTAACCGTACTGCACACATTGCACTTGTATTGTATGCTGACGGTGAGCGTCGTTATATCATCGCTCCTAAAGGCCTTCGCGCTGGCGATAAAGTACAGTCTGGTAACGATGCTCCAATTCGTCCAGGTAACTGCTTGCCGCTTCGCAACATGCCTATCGGTTCTACTCTTCACAACATCGAACTTAAAATCGGTAAAGGCGCGCAGTTAGCTCGTTCAGCTGGTACTTCAGTTCAGCTGTTGGGTCGTGACGGTTCTTACGCTATCGTTCGTCTGCGTTCAGGCGAGATGCGTAAAATTCACGTTGAATGCCGTGCTGTGTTAGGTGAAGTATCTAACTCAGAAAGCAACCTTCGTTCACTAGGTAAAGCTGGTGCATCACGCTGGCGTGGTGTTCGTCCTACCGTTCGTGGTATGGCGATGAACCCAGTTGACCATCCACATGGTGGTGGTGAAGGGCGTAACAAAGGTATTCAACCTGTAAGCCCATGGGGTCAAAAAGCTAAAGGGTACAAGACACGTACCAATAAGCGTACGACTAAGATGATTATTCGCGACCGTCGCGTTAAGTAACAAGTAAAGGAATCTGACAATGCCTCGTTCTCTGAAAAAAGGCCCATTCGTCGATGCGCACTTGTTCGCTAAGGTTGAAGCGGCTATCGCGGCTAATAACCGTAAGCCGATCAAAACTTGGTCGCGTCGTTCGATGATCCTCCCGGATTTTGTTGGTTTAACAATTTCTGTACACAATGGCCGTAACCACGTTCCTGTGATCGTTTCTGAGCACATGGTTGGTCACAAGCTTGGTGAATTTGCACCAACTCGTACCTATCGCGGTCACGGTGTTGACAAGAAATCTAAACGTTAATGGGTGCTATGATGGAAGTAACTGCTAAATTACGCGGTGCCGCTATCTCGGCACAAAAAGCTCGTTTGGTTGCAGATCTTATCCGCGGCAAATCTGTTGCGCACGCTCTTAACATCCTTAACTTCAGCAACAAAAAAGCTGCAGTTCTAGTTAAGAAAGCGTTGGAATCTGCGATTGCAAACGCTGAACACAATAACAGTTTAGATGTAGACGACCTTAAAGTTTCTACGATCTACGTTGATGAAGGCATGAGCCTGAAACGTATTATGCCACGTGCTAAAGGCCGTGCAGATCGTATTACTAAGCGTACTTGTCACATCACCGTTAAGGTAGGGGTTTGATATGGGTCAGAAGGTTCATCCAATCGGTATCCGCCTAGGTGTTGTGAAACGTCATAACGCTAACTGGTATGCGAATCCGAAACAATACGCTGAATACTTGCTTAAAGATCTTCAAGTTCGTGAGTTTTTGATCAAAAAACTTAAAAACGCGATGATCAGCAACATTCTTATCGAACGCCCTACAGGCGCTGCTAAAGTAACTATTAGCACTGCTCGTCCAGGTATCGTAATCGGTAAAAAAGGCGAAGATATTGAGAAACTACAACGCGAATTGACATCTATCATGGGTGTTCCTGCGCAAGTAAGTATCAATGAAATTGATCGTCCAGACTTAGACGCGCGTCTAGTTGCTGAAGCTATCGCTTCTCAATTAGAAAAACGTGTAATGTTCCGTCGTGCTATGAAGCGTGCGGTACAAAACACAATGCGTGCTGGTGCTAAAGGTATCAAAGTAGAAGTTTCAGGCCGTTTAGGTGGTGCTGAGATTGCTCGTACTGAGTGGTATCGTGAAGGTCGTGTACCTCTACATACGCTTCGTGCAGATATCGACTATGCGACTATGCGTGCTGAGACTACTTACGGTACGATCGGTGTTAAAGTTTGGATCTTCCGTGGTGAGATCTTGGGCGGCATGAAACAAGTCATGAACCCAGCTCCAGCAGAAGAGCGTCCAGCTAAACGCGGTCGTGGTCGTGGTGAAGGTCAAGAGCGTCGTGGTCGTCGCAATGATCGTTCTGCTGAAAAAGGAGAATAATCCATGTTGCAACCTAAGCGTACTAAATTCCGTAAAGTGCAGAAAGGCCGTAACACTGGTCTAGCACACCGCGGTAGCACAGTATCTTTCGGTACTATTGCACTTAAATCAGTTGAACGTGGTCAAATGACTGCGCGTCAAATTGAAGCAGCGCGTCGTACAATTAGCCGTCGTATTAAGCGTGGTGGTAAGATCTTTATCCGTGTATTCCCGGACAAACCGATTACTTCTAAGCCTCTTGAAGTGCGTATGGGTAAAGGTAAAGGTTCTGTGGAATATTGGGTTTGCCAAATCAAACCAGGTAAAGTCTTGTACGAAATTGATGGTGTTAACGAAGAATTGGCTCGCGAAGCGTTTACGCTTGCAGCAGCTAAACTTCCGTTTAAAACCGCTATCGTGACTCGGACGGTAATGTAATGAAAACTAAAGATCTACGTGAAAAGTCGGTAGAAGAGTTGACAGCTTTGCTTGATGAGCAACAGCTTAACCAATTCCGTCTTCGTATGGCGAAAGCAACTGGTCAATTGGGTAAATCGCATGAAGTTGCACTTACTCGTCAGACTATTGCTCGTATTAAGACCCTCCTTACCGAAAAACAGGGGAACGGACAATGAGTGATAAAACAGTCCGCACGTTAACTGGCAAAGTTGTAAGCGACAAGATGGATAAATCTATCGTTGTTCTTATTGAACGCCAAGTTCAACACCCGTTGTATGGCAAATTAATCCGCCGTTCAACAAAATTACATGCTCATGATGAGAACAACACAGCGAAAGCTGGTGATGTTGTAACCATTAAAGAAAGCCGCCCAATTTCTAAAACTAAGTCTTGGACTCTAGTTGAAGTTGTTGAAGCAGCTGCTGAGTAATTAACGTTCTTGTTGCATCATCGGTCAATTTCGAGTACTCTTTGAGCCTTTCGAAATTTCGACCGGTGTTGCTCGGTTTTGGAGTAGGGCAATGATTCAGACCGAAACTATGCTCGACGTAGCAGACAACAGTGGTGCACGCCGCGTACAATGTATTAAAGTACTTGGTGGCTCGCATCGTCGTTATGCTTCTGTTGGCGACATTATTAAAGTTACTGTAAAAGAAGCAATTCCACGCGCACGTGTTAAAAAAGGTGACGTGATGAATGCGGTTGTGGTTCGTACAAAATTCGGTATCCGTCGTGCAGACGGTTCAGTGATTCGTTTCGACGATAACGCTGCTGTTATTTTGAACAACAACAAAGCGCCGATTGCAACTCGTATTTTCGGACCAGTGACTCGTGAACTTCGTACTGAACAGTTCATGAAAATTATTTCATTGGCTCCTGAAGTTCTATAAGAGGCGATCATGGCTAAGATTAAAAAAGGCGATCAAGTAATTGTGATCGCAGGTAAAGAAAAAGGCAAACAGGGTACTGTTCTGTCTGTTTCTAATGACCGTGTTAAGGTTGAAGGCCTTAACTTGGTGAAGAAGCATCAGAAGCCGAACCGTGCTACAGGCGCTGAAGGTAGCGTTGTAACTCAGGAAGCTTCGCTTCATATTTCAAACGTGGCAGTTTTTAATGCTACAACCCAAAAGGCTGACCGTGTTGGTTACCAAGTGATTGATGGCGTGAAAACTCGCGTATTCAAATCAAATGGTGAATCAGTGGCGGTAGCGAAGTAATAGGTTGATATAGGCCATGGCCAGACTTAAAACACGTTACAACGACGAACTTAAAGCTCAATTACAAGAAGTATTGGGCGTTAAGAATGTGATGGAGATTCCTCGCATCACTAAAATCACGATCAACATGGGTGTTGGCGCAGCTGCTGCTGACAAAAAACTCCTTGATGGTGCTCTTTCAGATATGCAAGCTATCGCTGGTCAAAAACCAGTACTTACGTTAGCTCGTAAATCAATCGCTGGTTTTAAAATCCGTGATGGTTGGCCGATTGGTTGTAAAGTTACTTTACGCGGCGAACGTATGTACGAATTCTTGGACCGTTTGATCTCGATTGCGATCCCTCGTATCCGTGACTTCCGTGGTTTCTCTGCGAAATCATTCGACGGTCGTGGTAACTACTCAATGGGTCTTAAGGAACAAATCATGTTCCCTGAAATCGATTTTGACAAGATTGATCGTATTCGTGGTATGGATATTACCATTACTACGACTGCTCGCACCGATGACGAAGGCCGTGCGCTTATGCGTGCATTCGGCTTCCCGTTCAAATAAGAGGTCGATATGGCTAAGAAAGGTATGATTAATCGCGAATTGAAACGCGAAGCTACTGTTGCTAAATACGCTGCAAAACGTGCTGAATTAAAAGCTGTTATTGCAAACGTAAATGCATCAGACGAAGAACGTTTCGAAGCGATGATGAAATTACAAGCATTACCACGTAATGCATCTCCAGTACGTCTACGTAACCGTTGTGGTTTAACTGGTCGTCCTCATGGTTACTTCCGTAAGTTCGGTTTAAGCCGTAACAAATTACGTGAAACAGTAATGCAAGGTGATGTACCTGGCGTTGTTAAGGCAAGCTGGTAAGGAGCACTATAGATGAGTATGCAAGATACCGTTGCCGACATGCTAACACGTGTTCGTAACGCACAAATGGCAAAGAAACAAACTGTTTCTATGCCTAATTCTAAGTTGAAAGTAGCAATTGCTAACTTACTTCAACAAGAAGGTTATATTTCAAACGTAGAAGTTGCGGATGCTGAAGGCAAACCAACTCTTACTTTGACTTTAAAGTATTTCGAAGGCAAACCAGTTATCGAAACTGTGAAGCGCGTAAGCCGTCCAGGTCTACGTCAGTATCGCGGTAAAGATGCACTTCCTAGCGTTAAGCAAGGTTTAGGTATTGCAATTGTTTCTACAAGCAAAGGCATCATGACTGATCGCGCTGCACGTGCTGCAGGCGTTGGTGGTGAAGTTATTGCTTTTGTTTCTTAATAGGTGATTCCTCATGTCTCGTGTGGCTAAAGCCCCAGTAACTGTACCTAACGGTGTAACAGTTACTCAGAACGGCCGGCAGGTCGAAGTGAAAGGCACTAAAGGTACATTGTCTTTCAACCTGCATGCGCTGGTCGAGCTTAAACAGGAAGACGGTATTCTAGCTATTGCTCCAGTACAAGAGTCGAAAGACGCTTGGATGCAAGCTGGTACTGCTCGCGCTGTGCTTAACAACCTTGTAAAAGGTGTTAGCGAAGGTTTCGAACGTAAGTTACAGCTTATCGGTGTTGGTTATAAAGCTGCGGTTAAAGGTGACGTTGTTCATCTTAACCTTGGTTTCTCTCACCCGATCGATTATGCACTTCCTGCAGGTGTAACTGCTGAAACTCCAACTGCAACTGAAATCATTCTTAAATCTGCTGATAAAGCAGCTTTAGGACAGGTTGCTGCAGATATCCGTGGTTACCGTCCACCAGAGCCATATAAAGGCAAAGGTGTTCGTTATTCTGACGAAGTTGTACTTCGTAAAGAAGCTAAGAAGAAATAAGGCGCGAGGTTCTTATGAACGAAAAGAAACAATCCCGTTTGCGTCGTGCGAAAAGCACACGCTTGCACATCCGTGCATTGGGTGCGACTCGTTTGTGTGTAAACCGCACTCCGCGTCACATCTATGCTCAAGTTATCTCTGCAGATGGTGGCAAAGTATTAGCGCAAGCTTCTACTTTAGACGCTACTCTACGTGCGGGTACAACTGGTAACGTTGAAGCAGCTCAAAAAGTAGGTGCTTTAATCGCAGAACGCGCTAAAGCAGCTGGTGTTACTAAAGTTGCATTTGACCGTTCTGGTTTTAAATATCATGGTCGTATCAAAGCCTTGGCTGATGCTGCTCGTGAAAACGGCTTGGAGTTCTAATCATGGCTAAAGTTGAACAAAACGAAGGTCTTGTTGAAAAGCTGGTTGCCGTTGATCGTGTAGCCAAAGTTGTTAAGGGTGGTCGTATCTTCTCTTTCACAGCATTAACTGTTGTGGGTGATGGTAATGGTCGCGTAGGTTTTGGTCGTGGTAAAGCACGTGAAGTTCCAGCTGCTATCTCTAAAGCACTTGAAGCTGCTCGTCGCAATATGATTACTGTTGACCTTGTTGATGGTACGTTACAGCACCCAATTCATGCACGTCACGGCGCTAGCCGCGTATTCATGCAGCCTGCCTCTGAAGGTACAGGTGTAATTGCTGGTGGCGCTATGCGTGCAGTTCTAGAAGCTGTAGGCGTACGTAACGTGTTGACTAAATGCCGTGGTTCTACTAACGCTGCTAACGTAGTAAACGCAACTTTCAATGGTTTGCGTGATATGACTACTCCTGAAAAGGTTGCTGCGAAACGTGGTCTTTCAGTAGAACAAATTCAAGGGTAATCAATCATGAAAACGATTAAAGTTACCCAGACTAAATCTGCATCGCACCGCTTGAAAAATCACAAGCTTAGCCTGCAAGGTTTAGGTCTGCGTCGTATTGGTCATACTGTAGAAGTGTTAGACACACCTTCTAACCGTGGTATGATCAACCAAGTCTACTATATGGTTAGTGTAGAGGAATAAGCCATGACTCTGCGTTTAAATACAATTGCACCTGCAGAAGGTGCTAAACGTGACAACCTTCGTTTAGGCCGTGGTATCGGTTCTGGCGTTGGTAAGACCGGTGGCCGTGGTGTCAAAGGTCAAAACTCACGTAAGAGCGGTGGTACTCGTCCAGGTTTCGAAGGCGGTCAAACAGCACTTTATCGTCGTTTGCCTAAATTCGGCTTCACTAGCCAATTGGCTTTGAAAACTGCTGAAGTACGTTTATCTGAGCTTGCTAAAGTTGAAGGCGACATCGTGTCTCTTGAAACTTTAAAAGCTGCGAACGTTGTACGTAAAGACATGATCCGTGCTCGTATCGTACTTTCTGGTGAAATTACTCGTGCATTCACTGTTAAAGGTGTTGCATTGACTAAAGGCGCTAAAGCTGCTGTTGAAGCTGCTGGCGGCAAAGTCGAGGAGTAATCCCCAGTGTCTATGACTCCTAGTTCTTCAGGTCATGTCAACATGATGAAAGGCCAACCATTTCATGTGAAATACCGTGAAATTATTCGTCGAATGATGTTTCTCATTGGTGCGTTGTTGGTGTTTCGACTAGGAGCGCATATTCCAGTACCAGGCATCAATAATGCTGCGTTAGAAAACTTGTTTAATGCAAACCAAGGTACCATCCTTGGTTTGTTTAACATGTTCTCTGGTGGGGCATTAGAACGAATGTCTATTCTTGCTCTCGGGATCATGCCATACATCTCTGCATCGATTATCGTGCAGTTAATGTCAACAGTGGTTCCTTCGCTGGAAGCTTTAAAGAAAGAAGGCGAGCAAGGCAAACGTAAAATTAATCAATATACACGACAAGGTACATTATTCTTAGCGCTGGTACAGGCGATAGGTATGTGTGCAGGCCTGATCAGTCAGGGGATTACCCTGAATACTGGTTTGGCTTTTTATGTTCCTGCAGTAACCTCACTGGTTGCGGGGACCATGTTCTTGATGTGGTTGGGTGAACAGATTACCGAGCGTGGGGTGGGGAATGGTATTTCCATGATCATCTTCGCGGGTATTGTTGCCGGATTGCCTAATCTGATTATGCAATCTTTCTCATCTGTAGATAATGGCCAAACCAGCCTGATTGGCTTGGTAATTTTTGGTTTGTTGTCTCTGGGTGTTTTGGCGGCGATCGTGTTTATCGAGAAAGCGCAGCGTCGTATTCCGGTAAACTATGCTCAAAAACAACAAGGTCGTCGTGTATTTACTGCACAGCAGACACATTTGCCATTAAAAATTAATATGGCGGGTGTGATTCCGGCAATTTTTGCCAGCTCATTGCTTTTGTTCCCTGCGAGCTTAGGTCAGTGGGTGGGTAGTGCAGATCCAAATGCTGGATTTATTAAGCGTAGCCTGCAAGATGTCGCATTGGTATTGTCGCCTGGTCAGCCGTTGTATTTGGTGCTCTTTGGTGCGTTAATTATCTTTTTCTGTTACTTCTATACAGCACTGGTATTTAGTCCTAAAGAAGTGTCAGAGAACTTGAAACGCAGCGGAGCTTACGTGCCTGGTATACGTCCAGGTGAGCAAACTGCTCGTTACTTAGATCATATTCTCAATCGTTTGACCTTTATTGGCGCGATTTACATCGCAGTCATTTGTTTGATGCCGATGGTATTGCAAAGTTCATTTGGTATTCCATTCTATTTGGGTGGTACCTCTTTGCTGATTGTTGTGGTGGTAGTGATGGACTTTATGGCTCAGCTGCAATCACACCTCACTTCGCACCAATACGATAATCAAACGTTAATGAGAAAAACGACTGCTCATCCTAAGGGATAAGCGCACTTGAGGTTTCATCATGAAAGTACAAGCTTCTGTTAAGAAAATTTGTGGTAGCTGTAAAGTTATCCGTCGTAATGGGGTTATCCGCGTAATTTGTAGCGCAGAACCTCGTCATAAGCAGCGTCAAGGTTAATCTGATTAAGACCTGTTGATTTCTGTAGGCGAATTAGGTTATTATCCGCCCCTCAAGATTTTTGTGGGGCGGTTGATTATCTACTGCCTTTTTGGAGAAAATTGAATGGCTCGTATTGCCGGTGTAAACATTCCGGATAACAAGCACGCTGTTATCTCTCTAACGTATATCTTTGGTATTGGTCGCCATACTTCAAAAGCTATCTTAGCTGCTGCTGGTATTGCTCCAACTACTAAGATCCGTGAATTAGATGACGCTCAGCTTGATGCGATTCGTGCAGAAGTTGCTAAGGTTCCGACCGAAGGTGATTTACGTCGCGAAATTTCCATGAACATTAAACGTTTAATGGATTTAGGCTGCTACCGCGGTCTTCGTCATCGTCGCAGCTTGCCTGTCCGCGGTCAACGCACCAAAACTAACGCTCGTACCCGTAAAGGTCCGCGCAAACCTATTAAGAAATAAGATTTCTGGAAGCTAAAAGATGGCTAAAGATACTCGCGCACGCAAGAAGGTCACTCGTACCGTCTCTGAAGGTGTCGCACACATTCACGCTTCTTTTAATAACACCATTGTGACTATTACCGATCGTCAAGGTAATGCACTGGCTTGGGCCACTTCAGGTGGACAAGGCTTCCGTGGATCACGTAAATCAACTCCGTTCGCTGCTCAGGTGGCTGCTGAAGTTGCTGGTAAAGCTGCTTTAGACTACGGTTTGAAAAACTTGGACGTCCTTGTAAAAGGTCCTGGTCCTGGTCGTGAATCTGCGGTTCGTGCTTTAGGTGCAGTGGGTTATAAAATTAACAGCATTACCGATGTGACGCCAATCCCGCACAACGGTTGCCGTCCACCTAAAAAACGTCGCGTGTAAGGAGAAACATTCATGGCTCGTTATATTGGTCCAAAATGCAAACTCTCTCGTCGCGAAGGGACAGACCTGCAACTTAAATCAGGCGTTAAACCGTTTGATGTTAAGACAAAAAAACATGCGAAAGTTCCTGGCCAACACGGCGGGGCTCGTGGTGGTAAACAATCTGAGTACTCACTACAATTACGTGAAAAACAAAAAGTACGTCGCATGTACGGTGTTTTAGAGCGTCAATTTAGTAATTACTATAAAGAAGCTGCTCGTGTTAAAGGCGCAACTGGTGAAAACCTGTTGAAGCTACTTGAAAGCCGTCTTGATAACGTTGTTTATCGTATGGGTTTCGGTTCTACTCGTGCAGAAGCTCGTCAGTTAGTATCTCACCGTAGCATCACTTTGAATGGCCGTCGTGTTAACATTGCGTCTATCCAAGTTAAAGCGGGTGATGTGATCGCAGTTCACGAAGGCGCTAAGCAACAATTACGTATCAAAAACGCAATTGAATTAGCTACTCAACGTGGCATGCCTTCTTGGATGGAAATTGACCATTCTAAATTAGAAGGTACGTTCAAAGCTGCACCGGATCGTTCTGATTTACCTGCTGAAATCAACGAAAGCTTGATTGTAGAATTGTATTCTAAATAATCCTTGAGGAAGCAATATGACGCGTACTGCAAATGAGTTTCTAACTCCGCAAGCGATCAAGGTCGAAGCGGCAAGCGGGACCTCGGCAAAAGTTATTCTAGAACCATTAGAGCGTGGCTTTGGTCATACTCTTGGTAATGCTTTACGTCGCATCCTTCTTTCTTCTCTACCTGGCGCAGCTGTGGTAGAAGTTGAGATTGAAGGGGTCGAGCACGAGTACAGTACTTTGGAAGGCTTGCAGCAGGACATCGTCGAGCTCTTGCTGAACCTAAAAGGATTGTCGATTAAGCTGTTCGATCAAAATGAAGCTTATTTAACATTAGAGAAACAAGGTGCAGGCGACGTAACTGCGGCTGACCTTCGTTTACCTCATAATGTTGAAGTGGTTAACCCTGAACATTTGATCGGTACTTTAAGTGCCTCAGGCTCATTGAAAATGCGTCTGAAAGTGGCTCAAGGTCGTGGCTACGAGACTTCTGATTCACGCTTCCCAGAAGGCGAAACTCGCCCAGTGGGTCGCTTGCAGTTAGATGCGTCTTACAGCCCAATCAAACGTGTTTCATACACCGTGGAAAACGCGCGTGTAGAACAACGTACTGACCTTGATAAACTGATCATTGATCTTGAAACCAACGGTACTGTAGATCCTGAAGAAGCGATCCGCAAAGCTGCAACTATTTTGCAGCAACAAATTGCGATCTTCGTTGACCTTCAGAAAGATCAAGCACCTGTTGCTCAAGAGCCTCGTGAAGAAGTTGACCCAATCTTGCTTCGCCCAGTAGATGATCTAGAGCTAACTGTTCGTTCTGCTAACTGTTTGAAAGCAGAAAACATTTACTACATTGGTGATCTTGTACAGCGTACCGAAGTTGAGTTGCTTAAAACTCCTAACTTGGGTAAAAAATCGCTTACTGAGATCAAAGATGTTCTGGCTTCTAAAGGCTTACAACTCGGCATGCGTTTAGAGAACTGGCCACCGGCTAGTCTCCGTATGGACGATCGTTTCGCCTATCGTAGCCGTTAATTAAGTAGGACTATCACCATGCGTCATCGTAATAGTGGTGTGAAATTAGGCCGTACAAGCAGTCATCGTAAAGCGATGTTCCAAAACATGGCTAACTCTTTGTTCGAGCACGAGTTGATCAAAACAACTGTGCCTAAAGCAAAAGAGTTACGTCGTGTAGCTGAGCCTTTAATCACTTTAGCTAAAAACGATACAGTAGCAAACCGTCGTTTGGCGTTTGCTCGTACTCGTTCAGCAGCAACTGTTGGTAAATTATTTACCGTTCTTGGCCCTCGTTACAAAGAACGTAACGGCGGTTATCTACGTGTTCTTAAAGCGGGCTTCCGTGCAGGTGATGCTGCACCGATGGCTTACGTTGAGCTAGTAGATCGCGAAGTTAACTAATTTCGTGAAGAATAACGTAAGTTGTTCGAAAAGGTCGGTTGAATAAACCGGCCTTTTTTAATACCTGTATATTTTAATTTAAAGTGATTGAGTTCCACATAACTGATCTGGCCTGAAAAGATAAAAAAATAGTGGCTTTTTAATGAACTTGACATTGTGTATTGTCAGTTTTGTGATTTAATAAAAACAGATAGCATCGCTTAGGTAAAAGAACAACATGGAAAAGCAGGTAGATATTTTAATTGTGGGTGCAGGGATCTCGGGGATTGGTCTAGCAGCACATCTTTCTAAACATTGTCCGCAATGCTCTTTTGAGATTATTGAACGCCGCGAAAGTATTGGTGGAACTTGGGATCTGTTTAAATATCCGGGAATCCGTTCTGATTCGGATATGTCGACTTTTGGTTTTAATTTCAAACCCTGGAAGAAAGAAAGCGTGCTTGCCGATGGCGCATCCATCAAAAATTATCTGGCTGAAGTGGTAGAAGAGTTTAAACTTCAGCCGAAAATCCATTTTCAGCATCGGGTCTTAAGTGCCAATTATGATTCTACAACCTGCAAATGGTCAGTAGAGATCGAGGATGCACACGGTAAGAAGCAGATCTGGATCGCCAACTTTGTACTCGGTTGTACCGGTTATTATAATTATGATCAGGGTTTTCAGCCGGAGTTTCCAAATCAAGATGCATTCAAAGGTGAATTTATTCATCCGCAACATTGGCCGGAAAATTTAAACTATAAAGGCAAAAAAGTGGTCATCATTGGCAGTGGTGCGACCGCGATTACCTTGGTTCCTGCGATGGTTAAAGGCGGAGCAGGACATGTGACCATGTTGCAACGCTCACCGACTTATATTGCCTCTGTACCCTCGGTCGATTTTATTTATTCAAAAATGCGTAAATATCTGCCTGAGGAGGTCGCCTATAAGCTGACACGTGCGCGTAATATCGGCATGCAGCGCGGGATTTACGCTTTGGCACAGAAACAGCCAAAATTATTAAAATCGCTTTTGCTTAAATCGGTGCAACTCCAGCTGAAAGGTAAAGTAGATATGAAGCACTTTACCCCGAATTATGAACCTTGGGATCAACGTCTTTGTGTGGTGCCGGATGGAGATCTGTTTAAAATTTTACGTGAAGGACAGGCATCGGTTGCAACGGATCAGATAGAAACCTTTACCGAAACGGGAATTCAGCTGAAATCAGGTCAACATCTGGATGCTGATATTATTGTTTCTGCCACCGGTCTGAATATTCAAATTCTTGGCGGGATTCAGGCGACGATGGATGGTCAGCCTATCGATACCTCTCAGCATATGCTGTATAGAGGTATCATGGTCAGTGACATACCGAATATGGCGCTGATTATTGGCTATATCAATGCCTCCTGGACGCTTAAAGTCGACATTGCAGCAGAATATATTTGCCGTCTGTTGAACTATATGGATCAGCAAGGTTATGCACAGGTAATTCCTCAGGGAGATCAGAGTGAATTGCTTCAGGATACCGTCATGGGCAGTCTCAGTTCGGGTTATATTGCCCGGGCTGCAGACGTCATGCCAAAGCAAGGCAAACAGGCTCCGTGGAAAGTCAGCAATAATTATCTGGCAGACCGTAAGGAGCTCAAACAGGCTTCGTTTGAAGATGGTGTACTGAAATTTAGAAAAAACAGTAATGCTTTAAAGCATAAACCGCGTCTGGTTTCTTAAGCTTAGATTTTTGAATAAAGAAAAAAAAGAGTCCCTAGCGACTCTTTTTTTTCTTTATTTAGTTTAAAGCGAACGAGCGATGAGTTCTTTCATGATTTCATTGGTACCCGCATAAATCCGATTGGCACGGTTGTCGATATAGGCACGGGCAATCGGATATTCCAGCATATAACCATAGCCGCCATGCAATTGCAGACATTCATCAACGACTTTGCTGTACATTTCTGAAATCTTGTATTTGGCCGCAGCAGCGGCATCTACGCCTAGTTCGTGATTGAGTTGCAGCTGCATACAGCGATCCAGATAAGTGCGGCACACATCGATCTCGGTACGTAGTTCTGCCAGTTTAAAACGGGTATTTTGAAAATGGCTGATGCTCTTGCCAAATGCCTGACGTTCCTTGGTATATTTCACTGTATGGGCAAAAGCGGCTTCAGCGCCTGCCTGACAGATAATCGCCACAATCAGGCGTTCCCAAGCCAGCTCTTTCATCAGCATCATAAAGCCCATGCCTTCCAGACCGAGCAGGTTTTCTGTGGGTACCCGAACATTGTCAAAGAACAGTTCGCAGGTATCCTGACCTTTCATGCCAATTTTATTCAGCGGCTTGCCTTTACTAAATCCGGCACGCTCTGCTTCGACCATAATCAATGAAAGATTGGCTGAACCTTTGTCATTATTGCCGGTTTTACAGACCACAATCGCCATGTCACAGAGATAGCCATTGGTAATAAAGATTTTGGAACCATTAATCACATAGTCATCGCCATCGAGTACTGCCGAGGTACGCACTGCTTGAAGGTCAGAGCCAGTTCCCGGTTCGGTCATGGCAATCGCGGTGACGACCTCTCCAGACGCCATTTTCGGTAACCATTGTTGTTTTTGAGCTTCATTACCAAAATTCAGCAGATAATTGGCAACAATATCTGAATGCAATGAAAATCCAGTCGCTGAATCTCCGGCATAGGCCTGTTCCTCAATCAAAATCATGCTATACAGCCGGTCTACGCCAGAGCCGCCATATTCTTCGGGCATGGTAGCGCAGAGCAATCCAAGCTCACCGGCTTTATTCCACAGCTCTCGATCTACATGCTGTTGACTTTCATAACGCTCGGTATGTGGAATAACTTCCTTTTCATAAAACTTGCGTACCGTTTCGCGAAAAGCATCATGTTCGGTACTAAAGAGTTGGCGCGGCAGCATCGGAGCAAGTGGGCGAATGGCTGCAGATTGCATCTTGTTATTCCTTATTTTGATCTGTTTGGTTTAACTTAGGCCATGCCAAGATCAGCAGCAATGAGCGGAATGTTCAAATGACTAAAATCTGCTGATGCTTTTGGTCATTTCTATGAAATCCCTCGAAATTCAGCCAGCGCTTCAGGTAAACTATTCGGGTTTATAACGAGTTGGGGAAATTCGATGACTGATGACATCAGCTTAGAAGAGCGCAAAGTGATTTATCGTGCGCGTCGTGGTCTAAAAGAACTGGATGTATATTTTGATCCCTACGTAAAAAACCATTACCTGAATGCTGAGCCTTTCGAAAAACAGATGTTTGCAGAGCTGGTTGAGCAGGAAGACCCGGATTTGCTGGACTGGTTTATGGAAGTGTCTGAGCCGCCGCGTCCTGAACTAAAAGATTTTATCAAGAAGCTTAAATTTTACGTTCATGGATAATCGTTGCTTTAAGCTGAAACGCAGTCTGTGTGCATTGGCGTTTCAGCTTTTTATTTTTGCACTGCTGATGTATCTGTTGTATCAGTTATTGCCGATTGCACTTTGGGCAGTGTGCGCTGTCATAGGCTTGGTGATTTATCAGCTGTTTTACCGCAAGACACCACAGATTGAGCAGTTTGAATATCTGGATGGACGTGAATGGTCATTGACTACCAAAGCACGACCGACCCGTCGGGTATGTATTAGTCACGTAATTGATCATCAGGCGTATATTGTGGTGTATTTTCAGCATGCCAAGGCGCGACCTTTATTGATCTGGTGTGATCAATTGCCCTTCAAACAATGGAAATCCTTAAAATTATTGACTAAATTAATTTAGTTGTAAAACAAACGCATTTTAATGATTTAATTAAAATGCTCATAAAACAAATGTTTAGACCAAATTCCTATTTTTATTGTCAGACAGAAATCAAGGTTAATCCATGACTTAGAGGAATTGTCTGACAATTTATTCCCTATGTTTTACTTTTAGCCTGTACATTTAACTCACCAACAGCAACTACGGGAGACCTTAATGGAATTTCCAGTATGGATGTTTCTGATCGTAGCGATTGTTTTAACGCTGGTGATCGGACGACTCGGGACAGTGTTGAAGGATAAATTTTCATCTTAATCAAGCAGGGTTTATTATTTTTCTGCTTGTACAGTTAATAAGTAGCATGTGCTGAACCGTCGCAATGCTACTTTTTTTTGCCCAAAATTTGGTATTCTTCTAAATACAGTCAATTGCAGCGCGGCTATTTAATGGCAAAGTGTCTCGTCTAAATTAGAGTAAATACTCTTTTATTCACAAAATGCTTCTGATATCTTTAGCAGAAAGATGGACATAATCACAATTATAGAGGACAGGAAAATGTCAGACGTCCGTAAAATATGCCAAGGTATGGCGACCATTGTAATAACAACAACAGTTTTGACGGGGTGTTCTCAGGTCATTAAAACCGGTGCCAATGTTGCACTGGGTTTCACCGAAAACCATATTGTACCGCCGATTTTAGCGATGGATGATGCTGAAATGGTGTGTAATTCAGGGAATTCTTTAACGCCGGCCATTATGGCGACCAAAGAAATGGGTGCGGATCCAACACGGGTGGCCGTGCTGATGTATTCGGCTGCCGGTATTTGTGCCGAGCAAAAAGCGCTGGAAGCCGAGTTACGCTATTTACGTGCTTCAAAAACCAATCAGGTGGCAGAAGCTCAAGATGCCCGAATCGAGCAGAAGCGCTGGGCGGCACTGGCAGCACAGCGTCAATATACCGGTTATCAACTGTTCCAGAGCCGTTATGAAAAGAAATACCAAAAAGCCCTGGGTGAAGAATGCCCACGTATGAACAGTGATATCGAGCAAACGGTTTATCTGTTGGGTATGCTCAGTGGCTTGCAGGCCATGACCAATGATATTAACTCGGGTGGTGCAGTGCATGTACCGAAAGATATTGCTGCCGTGGTCGAGCGTGGCATGGTGTGTCTGGATAACGCGAAATTCTGGGGTGCGCCGAATGCCACCCGTGCGGTGATCTGGACTTTGTTGCCAGGCGCAGGGGAAGGCAAGCCTGACCCTTACCAAACATTAAAACAATCTACACAAATTGGCGAGCAAAAAGGTGTACGTCTATCTCATGCTTTGTATGCCGTAGCGGCTCAGGCCAGTGGGGATGATGCCAAAGTCCGGGATGCCTTAAAAACCTTTGCTCAGGCACGTACCGAGGAAAAACCGGTGAATCCGCAATTCAAGCTGATCGACAGCATGGCTGCAATTATGGTCAGTGGCATATCGGATCGTTACTGGACAGAAAATACCGGTATACGCAGTGGCGATGATGGCATGCAACGTTTCTGGGATGAATCCGACAGTTCTTCCGAGCTCGATGATCTGTTCAGTGCGGATCTGTAATGCAGATATTATGTATGAATCTTCAGGAATGAAGTCAAACTAGATAGTCAGGGAGGACAATAGGCCGATGCTAGATCAACATTTTCGACGCAAAATTATTTTTCTAGCGGCTTTTGTCTCTCTCTCTGCATGTCTGCAAATTTTTCAGGATCATTTCATCTACTGGCAAGAGAGCCTGCTGGGTGAATTCTGGCGACTCTGGACAGCGCATTGGGTGCATGTGGGCTGGATCCATTATTTTCTGAATATTCTCGCCTTTATCTGTTTACCTTTCATTTTTCCACGCGCCACCGTCTGGCATTTCTGTGCCATTTTGCTGATCTTGCCGCCGCTGATCAGTTTAAGTTTTTATTTTTTCTTGCCCAATATTGAAGCCTATGCCGGCCTGTCGGGCGTGCTGCATGGTGCCTATGTAGCCGTAGCCTGTGTGCATTTGCTGTATAAGCGGGAACGCGGCTTTGCGGCGCTGGTGTTATTTTTGATCTTTGCAAAACTGGTTTGGGAAAACACCATTGGCAATGTCGGGACGGCGCAGCTGATCGGCAGCCCGGTTTTGGTTGAGGCACATTTACTTGGGGTGATTTGGGGCGTGATTCTGGCGCTGATCTATATTGTGAGCAATTATTTTCGGGATAATTAAAGTGCAGAGATGAATGATTTACTTGGCAGAAAATACAAAAAGAAAATATAAATTGTCATTTTTATTGTGCCAATTTTCATGCAAAGTCAAAACATAGAATAAAGATCCTGACCTTTGAAAAGGAATTTTCGGGGCAGAAGGGAAGATCAGCGTCCTAGACCAAGCATCAGGCCGCTAAAATAAAAATAGGAATACACATGCAAAATGATGATCAAAACAGATCAGGATTAGGTCTGTTGCGTTATATATGGACAGAGTGGATCTCGACCTTCGTCGTGCTGGTTTTACTTTTGCTCACTTTAATTATTGGCACTGGGGAAATGATTCACGGCCAGTTGCTGCGTATGGGTGAGCGTATTTACGGTGATCCGGCAACAGGAATGCAATATTCATTTTTAAGGGCTGAGCCGACGCGTCCACAATGTGAACGCAATATTAATGTCGATCAACGCGTTCAGCAGCAGATGAAAGCCGATGCAGCCGATGAATATGCCGATTTCTTCGGGGTGCGTTCGGAAGCGGATGTCCGTGCTGCGGTGTTACAGGCACAACAGGTCTGTGAAGAATCCTACCTGTTTTATGATAAAGCCATTCAACATGTGGAAGCCCATCCAAGTATTAGGGCTTATCGGACCTTTGAAACTTCTTTCTTTGGCATCTTTAAGTTTGGTACGGAAAACCGGGCTTTGCTTCTGGTCATCATGGTGGTCTTTGCTGCGATCAGTGCCACTCTAAAAACCCATCATATTGGCTTGCGTAGCCCGAGCACGCGTATCGACTTTAAAGTTTATTCGGTCGCCATGCTGGTCGCTAATGCTTTCCTGGCATTTTCATCCTATAGCCAATATCAGTCCGTATTGAACTCGGGCGTGCCGATGGGGGAGATGAAATACATCTACTGGCTGTGGATGATTCTGTTCAGCACACTCACCTTGATTAGTCTGTATCAGGTGATCAAACAACCGAAACCAACACGTGAAGGTGGCAGTTTTGGTCTGGCCTTTCTGAGTGTACCGCTATATGCCTATATGGCCATTACTACCGGAATAAATTTCACCTTCTTTATGGACTATCCAATGGGACAGGGGATTTACCTCGGTCAACTGGTAGAGTTTTCTAGTATCTTTCTGAATCTGGCCTTGTTTATCTGGGCCGGTATGTTGCTGAAACAGACCCGTGTCGTGGACATGTTCCTGAATATTCTGCGTCCATGGAATCTGGCACCTGAAACCCTAACCTGGTTAATCTTGCTGGCAGCTGCATTACCGACCGCCTATACCGGAGCATCAGGGATTTTCGTGATTGCCGCAGGTGCGATTATTTATAAGGAAGTCTGGAATGCGGGGGGGCGCCGTCAGTTTGCATTGGCCGCCACTGCAATGTCCGGTTCACTGGGCGTCGTTTTACGTCCTTGCTTGCTGATTGTCGTGGTGGCATCACTTAATAAAGAAGTGACCACCGACTTGCTCTATCACTACGGGATTTATGTCTTCCTGCTCAGTTCAACTTTATTCCTAGTAATTTCCCTGTTCTTTGCAGAAAACAAATTCCGCATTGCTGCACCCACTATAGCTGCTCCTCAATCCGGTCGTGCCTTCATTGCGATTATTCCTTATATCGTGATTTTTATTCTGATCTGGTTATTCTATAAATATGCTTTGTCGACTGACTTGAATGAATTTACCGCACCGGTGATGATGCCAGTCATTCTGCTGATGATTGTCTTGTTCGACAAATTGCGCCATGAACCTGCGCCGTTGCCTGCAGTGGGGCATTGGGATGAAACTTTGACCGCAACTTTAAACTCAAGATCGACACCTGAACTGGCGACAGCCGGTGCCGCGGCCAATGCAGAATATCGTGAAGCTGAACATAGCGAACAACCAGGCAAAGAGCTGGCTGTTGATCATGCTGTGCAGCGTTCAAAAGCGACTGAAATTTTGCGTAATGTCGGTTTCTGGAAGTCTATGCATATTTCGACCAGTGAGACGGTGGGCCATATTGGTGCCTTGGTCATTCTGATGGCACTTTCGGTGAGTGTGGGTGGCTTGCTGGAACGTATTGAAATTATGGAAGCCTTCCCGACCGACATCAGCAGTACCATTCTGGTGATTTCCCTGATTGTCGGCTTGATGATTTTTGTCGGGATGATCATGGATCCATTTGGCGCGGTGATTCTGATCTCGGCGACCGTGGCTCCAGTGGCCTATCAATACGGCATTCATCCAGTACATTTCTGGATGATTACCCTGATTGGTTTTGAGCTGGGTTATGTGACGCCACCGGTTGCGCTAAATCATCTGCTGGCCAGACAGTCGATTGGCGATGCCGAAGTGGCCGAGGCGGATGCAGAAGTACGACACTTGTCTTTCTACTACCGTTATGAACGCTGGATTTTGCCGATGATAGTATTGCTGCCTGCGATGCTGATCATTGCCTATGTGCCTTATATCTTTAAGCTGTTCGGCTGGTATCAATAAAAGAAAAGCAATAAAAAAGCACTTTCGGGTGCTTTTTTATTTATTTGATTTAAATTCGTTAATCAAATTTTGGATGAATTCAGGCGCTTTTGTAGGATCGGGCTACACAATAGAATCGCACAGAAAATCAGCCCCAGCCCAATCACGCTATAGAGGTCCGGAACTTCCTGCCAGAACAGAAAGCCCCACATGCCGGCAAAGAAAATCGCAACATAGTTGACCGGTCCAATCTGTCCTGCCGGAGCCAGCTTGTAGGCATTTGACATAAACAGTTGGCTGAAATTGGCCAGGATGCCGGCAGTAATCAGATAGCTGAGTTCTGTCAGGGTATAAGGTCGCCATAGCCAGAACATCGGAATCACTGAAATCAGGGTGCCAATAAAGCAGAAATAAAACACGATTTTTTCCGGAGACTCAGTTTTAGTCAGTGCCCGAACCGTGACAAAGGCCATCGCCGCCAGAAAGCTCGCACTCAAACCAATGACCGACATCAGGTTAATTAGACCCGAATCCGGTTTGGCAACACAGAGTACCCCGACGAAACCAATCAGAGCCGCGACTAACATGCTTGGTGTGATTTTTTCCTTGAGAAATAGCCAGGCAATCAGTGGAATAAAAATCGGGGAAGAGTAGGTAAAGACCATAGCATTGGAGAGTTTTAAATGCGCGATGGCATAGAAAAAGCCGTACATGGCCGTCAGTCCGACCACTGCGCGCCAGGTGTGCATCCACAGCTTTTCAGTTTTGAAAAAAACAATGCCTTTATTGAAAATGAAGGGCAGGAAAATAAACAGCCCAACAAAATTGCGAAAGAAGACCACGGTGGCATTATCAACTGTTGCCGAGGCATAACGGATACAGACGCCCATGACTGAAAAGAGAAAAGCAGAGCAGGTCAGTAACAGAATGGCTTTAAGCAGATGCGGAGCGGCTGGGGCAGACATGGAAACAACTGAGCTAGAAGATCTGACGATATTCTAGCTGAAATGCTGTCGAGATTTACTGGCTTTGAGCAAGTTGTGCTTCAAGTAACTTGATCTGTTCCTCTTTCAGTTGGATCAACTGGTCGGCATCGCTATGCTGCGCATCCAGTGTGGCTTTTTGTTCATTGAGCTGAACTTGGATGTCATCTAATTTAGCCACTTCTTCTTTGGCCAAACTGGCATTCTCCGGCACTGGTGCATCTAACAGCTGATTTGATACCAGTGCTTTAGCTTCGATCGTCTCAGGTGCTTTCGCTGCCGCCGTATCTTCTTCAGTTTTCGCCGCAGGTTTTGCTGCCGGAACAGCCGCGATATCTTCCTGATGTATGCGTTCCGCTTCACCGGAAGAGGCATTCAACCACTGATATAGCAATACCAATGCAACGACAGTAACTAAAGCCCCCATAATCCCCATTAAAAGTTTGGGGTTATTTCTTTGTTCTACTGACATAGCTTGAACCTTGATTTTTATTTTACTGAACGAGGTTTAAACTGAATCACGCCAACTTCATCTGGAACAGCTGGTGTTTCTGGTTGATCAACATGTGTGGGACGATTTTCTTCATAACCACATTCAATACATTCGATCCATTCATCTTCACCAGAGGTCAGCATGACGACGCGATCTAACGCCTGACATTTTGGACATTTTGCGCCTGCAATGAAACGACGTTTAATGGTCATCATATTCACCTTGTGATCAACTTAAAAAGCTAGTTTAAGCGTTTTTAGAGGGGTTCGTCCAACCTTGATGACGCAGCAACGCATCTATTTTTGGCTCGCGTCCGCGGAAATTGATAAATGCGTCAAGTGCTGTGTCTTTTCCGCCAACTGCGAGGATATTTTCCCGAAACTGCTTTCCGGTAGTGGTATTAAAAATACCTTCATCTTCAAAGCGGTCGAAGGCATCGCTGGCCAAAACTTCGGCCCATTTATAGGAATAATATCCTGCTGCATAACCACCGGCAAAAATGTGACTGAAGCTGTGCTGGAAACGGTTATAGTCGGTGGTCGGTAGGACCGCATACTTTTCACGGATCTCATTCAGAGTAGCCTGAACCTGTGTTGCATTTAAAGCCGGATTGGCTCGATGAATACTCAGGTCAAACAGGGCAAATTCAAGCTGACGCAGGGTTTGCATGCCAGACTGGAAGAAACGTGCATCCAGCAGGGCTTTCAGCAACTCTGCCGGCAAGGATTCTTGAGTTTCAATGTGCTCGCTGAGCAGATCCAGACTTTCCTGATCCCAGGCCCAAAATTCCATAAACTGGCTTGGCAGTTCGACCGCATCCCACGCCACGCCATGGGTACCTGCTACCGCAATATTGTCCACTTCTGTCAGCATATGATGCAGGCCATGACCAAATTCATGGAACAAGGTGATGACTTCATCATGGGTCAAGAGTGTAGGGCGATTGCCGACGGGTGGAGTAAAGTTACCGACCATATAACAAATCGGTTTTTGCAAGCCATCACTGGTCTGCATACGGGAACGGAAACCGCTCATCCATGCACCGCCACGTTTGCCTTGACGTGCATACAGATCAAAATAGAAACCGCCAATCACCTGACCCTGATCTTCTAGTTCAAAATAACGTGCATCTGGATGCCAGACAGGCGCTTCACGTTCAATGACTTGAATGCCATACAGACGATTCACAATACTGAACAGGCCTTGCAGGATTTTTGGTGCAGGGAAGTAAGGTTTAAGCACTTCCTGTGACAAATTAAATTGCTGCATTTTCAGCTTTTCAGAATAATAGCCACTGTCCCACGGTTGCAGATCACGGATGCCATCTTCAGCAGCAATCGCTTTCAGTTCTGCAATTTCTTTCTCTGCTGGCGCGCGGGCATGCTCTGCCAGATCACGCAAGAATTCGTCTACGGCCTCTACACTTGGTGCCATTTTGCTGGCTAAGGACAATTCCGCATAATTATTAAAGCCAAGCAGTTTTGCCATTTCCAGACGCAGACTGAGGATTTCTTCGATCAATGCAGTATTGTCAAACTCGCTCTGTTCAGCCTGATCTGACGCGCGGGTAGTATAAGCTTTATAGAGTTCTTCACGCAGAGGACGATTTTCTGAATGGGTCATGATCGCCAGATAAGACGGGAAATCCAGCGTAGCCACCGGTTGATCCAGTTCACGTTGCTGACCATATTGTTTTAACAGCTCAATATTACTGGTAGATAGACCCGCTAACTCCTCTTCATTTAGCGGTCTGAAATAGGCCTGAGTCGCATCCAGTACATGGTTGGAGAAGTCGGATGATAATTGGGACAGACGAGCCGAAATTTCCGCATAACGTTTTTTCGCTTCACCCTCTAATGCCACCCCAGACAGTTTGAAATCACGTAAGGCCAGTTTAATGGCGCTTCGCTGCGCTGCCGGCAGTTCATTATAAATCGACGCATCATAAATATGCTGATAGGTCTGATAGAGCGCCGTATGTTGACCCAGTTGCGTATAGTATTCGCTAAGACCCGGTAAGAGTGCCTGATAGACATCACGGGTTTCGGCATTGTTCATCACGGCATTTAAATGTGACAGGATGCCCCAAGACTCACTCATATTGTTTTCAAGTGTGTCGACATGTTCAAGAGTAGCCAGCTGCTCCTGTACTGAAGTAGGTGTTTCGGTAAGTTCATTCAGGAACTTTTGCCCTTCAGCGATACAGCTTTCAATTTTTTGTTTTAGCTCAGCCAGCGTAATCTGATCAAATTGCGGAACAGGCAAAGTTGCCTTTTCTAAAGTCATGTCGGTCTGCCAAATTAATTTTCAGTGTTAGTTCTAGAAGTAAGGCTTCTTGATCGAGAAATCAAGCTTGACCGGTGATTTATTCTGAAGCAGGAGGTATCGAGATTTATTCAATCTCGTTCACAATGATGTCCAAGCTACTTTTACTAATGTTGAGTTATAGTTCAACTGATTGGTGTTGCTCGCTGAAACTTCGAAACAGATAGTTTAAGAATAGGCAGAATTCCATAGTCTGTTTCAAAGAAATAGGAAATATGTCTTTGCAGATCTTTGAATTTCACTGATTGAGTATGGATCAAGAGGTTATACGGTTTTCCTCAGTTTTAGATAAAAAGAGGGCAGGTACGTGATCTAAGATGATGATTCGATGCGGTGAACATTTTTATTCTAATCGTATTTATTTTGGATAAGGTATAAAAAAAAGAGCGCCGTAGCGCTCTTTTTAAACCATCAAAAATTATTCAGTCTTGGCTTTTGCATTCGACTTTTTCTTTTTGACCTTGGCCTTTTTCTTTACTTTATCTTTAACCTTTGCTTCAGACTTTCCTGCAGATGGTTTAGCAGACTTTTTACTGTAAGAGCTGGGTTTTCCTTTTCCTTTTTTGCGTCGTATGGGTTGTTCTCCATCGGCGCTCAAGTTCGATTTAGATTCACGTTCATTATTGCCAAACACTTCTTCTGTCGCTGCTGGACGTGATACTGGTTTTTTCTCACTCACGCGCGGTGCACGGGCACGAACTGCACGGCCGGCATGACTGAGTTGTTGCACCAGTTCAAAATCGATCTTACGTTCTTCCAGATTGACACCAGCAACCTTGATTTTGACTTCATCCCCTAGACCAAAGACCTGACCTCGGTTCTGACCGATCAGATTCTGGCTGCTTTGATCAAAGACAAAGAAGTCATCGCCTAGCTGGCTGACATGCACCATACCATCGACATAAAGATCTTTTAGCGTCACAAACAGGCCGAATTCTGCTGTCGCACTAATAATGCCGACAAATTCTTCGCCCAGATGTTGCTGCATATAATGGCATTTCAACCAGGTCGTCACCGAGCGTGATGCTTCATCTGCACGACGTTCTGTCGCTGAGAAATGTTCACCCGCATCATCTAAAGCACCGCCTGAAAGCGGAGATGGCTTGTTATCTAAATGCGCTTTGATGGCACGATGCAATAACAGATCCGGATAACGACGAATTGGTGAAGTGAAATGTGTATAGGCTTCATAAGCGAGACCATAATGGCCTGCATTACTCGCACCATAATAAGCCTGCATCATGGAGCGTAATAACACCGCATGAATACTGGGCGCATCAATCCGGTCTTTGGTCGCTTCAATCACCGCCTGATAATCTTTCTGAGTCGGCTGTTCCGGGAATTTCAGACCGAGCAGCTTCACGAAGTCACGGACTTTCTGGATACGCGAGAATTCAGGTGGCTCATGCACACGGTATAACATCGGCATTTCATTTTTCAATGCATACTCTGCGGCTGCTACGTTGGCCAGTAACATACATTCTTCAATCAGCTTATGCGCATCATTACGGGTGCGTGGCAGAATTTCTTTAATTCCGCCTAGCTCGTCGAAGGTCATGTAAGTTTCAACGGTTTCAAATTCCATGGCATGACGTTCAGCACGTAAACCTTTCAGAACCTGATACAGCTGGAACAGGGTGTTGATCGACTTGCGAACTTCACGGTCTTCGGTAATGGCTTGACTGTCACCTTCCAGATACTGTGCGACCTGATCATAGGTCAAACGTGCCTTGGAATGCATAACAGATGGATAGAACTCAAAACCGGTAACACGGCCAGCACGTGACAGTTTTAAATCACAGACCATACATAGGCGGTCAACATTCGGATTTAACGAACACAGGCCATTCGACAATGCTTCAGGCAGCATCGGTAAAACAAAGTGCGGGAAGTAGACTGACGTCCCGCGTTCCTGCGCTTCATCATCCAGCGGTTTGCCTGGACGCACATAATGGCTGACATCGGCAATGGCTACGACTACACGATAACCACCGCCGGGACGTTTTTCGGCATAAACGGCATCATCAAAGTCACGTGCATCTTCACCGTCAATAGTAACTAAGGCTAAATCACGCAGATCCACACGACCTTCATGGTCTTTGGCCGTTGGTTCTTTAAAGCTCTCGGCTTCTTCAACAACTTCCTCCGGGAATTCATAAGGCAAACCATATTCTAAAATGGTTTGTGGAATGATGATTTCAGTATCGGCCTTATCCGCCATGGACTGTACAATATGTCCAGTTGCGAATTCTTCACGGGTCGGATAGGTATCAATCGCCACACGAATCGAATCACCCAGATTGACTTGGGCGTGTTCAATCAGTTCTTTTTCAAGGGTAATTGGCTGATGTGCATTCGGGTTGGCTGGCTGGATAAAGTATTCACCATCATACTCTGACACTTTACCAATGATCTGTTTGACACGATGCTGCACAACTTCAGTAATATAGCCCCAGGCCTTACCTTTACGGTCTACCGAAGTCTGACGCACTTTAACGCGGTCACCATTAAAGACCAGGCGCAGTTCACGCTCAGCCAGTAATAGGTCGTCCTGGCCGGAAATGTTGGCAGTTCCCATCCCCCGGGAATTGATATAAACCGTCGCTTCGGATTCAGGTTGCTCGACGGCAATCTGAAACTTGTAGCCGTCTTTCATCAGTTGCCCGTCACGCACCATCGCAATTAAACGATGGCTCAGGGCATCAATACTTTTTTGATCTGCAATTTCAAAATGTTCGACCAGGTCTGCATGGGACTGGGCATTGTTCTTTTCGATGGTTTCTAAAATGAGCGTGCGGCTAGGGATAGGGTTGTCATAACGTTCGGCTTCAGCTTTTGCTTCAGGATCGACCCAGTTTTTCATCATGTCTTTAAATTTATCTTAGGAGATAGGTTTAGCATAAAACATGTGTGCGCAGACTGCACGTAAATGATTGCAATAATCCATTTAAGTTTTCAATTTTCTGTTAATTTTCGATAACTGGAAATTTATGCAGTTTTTTTACTATCAAAATGCACGAAAAATCGAGGAATTGCTTAAAAAGTATTTAAACGAGCAAAAATATGCACTTTTTTTTGATGCTGCGCTTGCAGTGCCATGCCGAAATTTGTATTATGGCCGCACGTTACGGTGAGATGGGTGAGTGGCTGAAACCACGTCCCTGCTAAGGACGCATACGGGTAACTGTATCGAGGGTTCGAATCCCTCTCTCACCGCCACGCTTACTTACGTCGCGCGCTCATAGCTCAGCTGGATAGAGCACTTGGCTACGAACTAAGGGGTCGGGAGTTCGAATCTCTCTGAGCGCACCAAGTAAGTTAAGCAGAAAAAACGTATTGCCAACCTAGGCACACAAGTTACGCGCTCATAGCTCAGCTGGATAGAGCACTTGGCTACGAACTAAGGGGTCGGGAGTTCGAATCTCTCTGAGCGCACCAACTTGAACAATTAACCGCACATGTTGCGGTTTTTTTGTGCCTAAAATTTACAGAAACACCAGACAGCACGTGCTAAAAATAAGTCTCAGGCGAGTGAATAAAAATAAAGGCAGTCGTGATGAGAAAAATCATTGTCCAGGAATTTTTGACCCTAGATGGCGTGATGCAGGCGCCCGGCGGCCCGAAAGAAGATATATCTGGTGGTTTTCAATATGGTGGCTGGGTGGCGCCGTATTTTAACGCGGAACCTGATCCGGCATTTGATGTCATTATGCAAAAATGGATGCAGCCCTCCGATATTCTTTTAGGGAAACATACTTTTCAGATTTTTGAATCTTACTGGCCCACACATACTGAAGACTGGCCGGGAATCAATGACGTCAATAAATATATTCTTTCTACTAGTCTGGAGCATTCCGACTGGCAAAATACCCTTTTTCTGAAAAGCATTGATGAGATAATCAATCTTAAAGCATCGGGAGAGGGGGATATTCGCGTGTATGGTAGTGCTGCAGTGGTACAGACACTTTTCAAATATGAGCTTGTGGACGAACTTCGTCTGCTGACTTTTCCAATTATACTCGGTGTTGGCAAACGCCTGTTTAGCCATGAATCAATACCCGCCGCTTTTCAATTGATAGATCATCTGGCCAGCTCAAATGGTATTGTGTTTACGCATTATCAAAGGGCAGGAGAAGTAAAGACTGGAACAATAGGCGAGTGATAAAGTGTACAAGGATGATGGTCGTTTTATATTTGAATTCTATTCTGGCTGAATACCTGGTTAAGAATACTTAAGGCTGACCCATTGCGTAGTGATGGAATTTTTGGAAAATACAAGCCTCTTGATTGAATTAATTAAGTGTTTTTAGCTCTAAATCCGCAGAAATTTTCAGCAGAAAACTATAAATTTTGATACATCGTTTAATTACTGTACATTCAGTTGTGATTTTATTAAAAAACACTTAACAAGACTGAAAAAGCTCGTATAATGCACCCCATCAAGACGTCGCGCTCATAGCTCAGCTGGATAGAGCACTTGGCTACGAACTAAGGGGTCGGGAGTTCGAATCTCTCTGAGCGCACCAATCTTGATAAGAATTCTGAAAAAACCGCACGTTGATGCGGTTTTTTTACGTCTGTGATTTTTAACTATTTTTCATATAAAAAACCAATAACTCTCTGCTTCCTACTCATCTTAATTTCTGCTGCACTTTCAGTGCATAAACGGTATTACCACCCACTGCTGGTAAAATATCATGATAGGGCATGCTACGCATGGCTCTTAATAAGAACGGCGCCTGATCGTGAATTTTCATACTGCTGGTGATTTGAAATAAGGTACCTTGTGACTGCGGCAATAAGCGCATACCACCTTTCACAAACTTCAAGTCACCGCCATTGGCATTGAACTGGTTTTGCAGGGAATCAGGTTGGTAAAAATGCATCTTAAAATTAAACGGGATCTGAATCACGCCCAAACCCACCGACACCTTATAGTTGGCATCTAGATTCTGAGTATTGACCGGATTCAGTTCGACTTTCTTGATCTGCCGAGGAAAAAGCTGCTGCGTCGCTTCAGCCGCTAACCACGGTCGCAATTTTTCGACCGGATGCGCAAAATATTGATAGGTGCTGCTAAATCTTAAATTTTCTGAGGCTTTTCCTTCTTTGACCTGATAGCTCGGTAAAATGAAACTGACCGGTTGCCCTGATTTTTGGCTGATCTGGGCAATTTTTTGTAGCTGTTGAGGGTTGAATCTCATCTGCGGAATTGGAGTTGCTAGTGCCGCTGTATGATCGGTTTCAAAGCGCTGTTGTAGTGCTTCCAGTAGAAATGCATTGGTACTCGGCGGAATGCCGAGTTTGGCTTCAGGCAGCGCATTCAGGATTTTACTGAATAAAAAGCCTTTGGGCTGATTCAGGTCGCCCCATTGGGTGACAGTCACCAGCGTTTTATGCGGACCCAGTGCAAACCATTCCAGTTTTCCCGCACCATAGGGAATTGGCGCATCAATAATTAAGGTGCTGATGCTGTTTTCACCCAGATGATGCTGCATCACTACGGTTTCTTTAAAGTTCAAGACTGGAATCGGGGTCGGGATATGAACCTGATATTTAACCTGCTGAATCGAACCCTGCTGCTCCAGCACTTTGGCCGACTTTAAGGTCGGAAACAGGCCGACATAATTCGGATAATGGCGCAGCAATTTTTCGACCTGAGCTTCAGCTACCGGTAATACCACAGCCGCACTATAAAACTGTGTCTTGCTGGCTGCATTACTGTTTAAGGTGGGAAGCTGGGTTTTACTGGTTGGATGCGCATAAATCAGAATCCGCTCGCCGGTTAATTCTGCCAGTTGCTGGGCATTGCCTTGATAAGCACTCAGACTGCTTGGTATTTCGGCATTCCAGGGAATAATCTTGGCCAGTGCTGGGACAGAAACTGCCAAACAAACACCGATGAGCATGCATTGCTTTAATTCTTTCATTCAACATCCTGTTGCGTATTTTTTGTTTTAATTGCTGTTTATTTAAAACTAAATGCACGTATTTCCAAAGCAAAGTTATGTAATTGATGCGACAGGCCATAAGCGCTATGGATATTTTGGTATAGTATTGGGCAAGATTTTATTTTTGATGTGATGCTATGACTGAGTCAGCACCGACTTTATCGACCCGTTATTTTCTGACTTTAGAAGAATCTCAGGATGGTTTTGCCCTGGCGACGTTTGGCAAAAAGCAGATTTCACGTTTTCTGACCCCTTTGGTCAGTATCGGGATCATCATCTGGGGTTTCTCGATGGGCTTTGATGGCGTTGGACGTTATTACGTGGCTTTGGGTGCATTCTTCCTGATCCTGCAAGGCATCATGCGTTACTGGTTCCTGCCGATGATGTTTAAACGCCAGTTTGTTAAATATCAGTTTGGTAAAAGCGAACAGGGTATTGATTTGTATCAGGACTATGCGGAAATTTTTACCAATGATCGTAGCAAGCTGGTGCCATATAGCGAAGTGCAGAATTTTGCTGTTGGTAAACTGACTTATATGCTGGAATTGAAAAACCGTACCGTGGTTATTGTGCCGAAGCGTGCATTTAAGGACGGCACTGAACAGAGTATGTTCGAGCATACATTTAAAAAATAATTCAGATATCTATAAAAGGAAAAGGGAAGTTTTGATCATGAGCACACGTCCATCCAAAATCGTTTGTGTGGGTCGCAGTTATGCCGATCATGCCAAAGAACTCGGCAATGCGATCCCTGATCGTCCGGTATTGTTTATCAAGCCACCGAGTGCCTTAAGTTCGCTCGAAGCAGGCATTGAGTGGAATCCGGAATGGGGCAATTGTCATTATGAATGTGAACTCAGCTTGCGTATTGACCGGACTTTAAGCAAAGAAAGCGATCCTGTGAAAGCACTTGAAGCTGTGGGTGCGGTGACTTTAGGTCTGGACTTAACTTTGCGTGATTTACAGGATGATCTCAAGAAAAAAGGCCAGCCTTGGGAACGTGCCAAAGCCTTTGATGGCTCTTGTCTGTTGTCGGATTGGGTACCTGTCGCCGATGTAGTCACTGACTGGAAAGATGTGCATTACACACTGCAAGTCAATGATGAGCTGCGTCAAAAAGGTGATACCGCTTTATTGATTTTTGATATTGCGACCTTGCTGGCTGACATCAGTCAGGTCTTTACTTTGGAAGAAGGGGATGTGGTGATGACCGGTACCCCGGCAGGTGTTGCAGCATTGCATTCAGGCGATCAACTGAAAATGACCCTCAAAGGGCAGTCTCAGGATTATGTCTGGACGACTTTTGTGAAATAACCAAGATTTTGAATCAAAGGAGCCTATTGGCTCCTTTTTCATAGGCATAATTTTAATCATTAACAGTATAACGTTTGCGAAATTGATCTGGGGTGCTTCCCATCCAGCGTTTAAACATGTTGATAAATGCCGAGGCATTGGCATAGCCCAGATCAAAGGCGATGCTTTTAACGCTATGACCTGCATTTAATAAAGACATGGCCTGCATCACTTTCAGGCGTTGCCGCCATTCATGCAGTGACATTCCCAGTTCTTTCTGGCTATATCGCGCTAGCGTCCGCTCGGTTAAATTGACGCGTTCTGCCAGTTGCTGCAGCGAGCTCTGATCTGCTGGATGCTGATGTAAATAATCTAAAATCTGTTTCAGCAATGCATGTTCTGAATGCGGTAAATAACTGCTGACCAGTTGGGCTTGCTGGAGCTGATCGAGCAGCACCTGTAGCAGACGCTGATATTCAACTGAATTCTCGAGTGCTGGATGGTCTTGCTGATACAGTTGTTTCAGGTGGGTGAATAAAGCGGGGACCAGAGGTGCACTGAGCAGGATGCCGGGTTGGGTGGGCAGTTGGCTGCATAGTGATTCATGCACATACAGGGTGCCATGAGAAACTGCGGTACGGTTCAGACCACGATGTTCTAAATTTGGCGGGAGCCAGATGCCGTGAGGTGAAGGTGTCACATAATTTATATGATTAATATTCACTTCCATCACGCCATGAAAAGCATAGACAAATTCTCCCCAGGCATGGCCATGCAGCGGATAAACAGATTGCGCGGGATCCTCCCTGAAACTGAGCCAGAGCGGTGCTTTAATCAGATCATGGGTCGGAAGTTGCTTGAGCGAAGCTGAATCTGCTTGGATTTTTTTATGCATCACCGAAATTGCCTGAATAACACCATCATTTGTCTACTTTGAAGTATATCTTTTATTTCTGACGCTTTTATAGTGTACCTTCCAAATGAGCAACAGGACCGTATGTGAGCCAGCGTCAGGCATTAGATGCCAAAGCATCTGCCATCATGTTTGTATTGTGTATGTTGTGGGGTTTACAACAGGTGGTATTGAAATGGGCCGCCAGTGATATTTCAGCCCTGATGCAAATTGCCTTGCGTTCAGCCTTATCTGCGCTGATGGTTTATCCCCTGATTCAGCAGAGCGTGCGCCGTCAACTCTGGAATGCACGCTATTTACCTGCAGGATTACTAGTCGGTGTGTTGTTTGCAACCGAATTCTATCTGATTGGTGAGGCACTGCGTTATACCTCAGCCTCGCATACGATTGTTTTACTTTATACCGCGCCGATTTTTGTGGCTTTGGGTTTACACTGGAAATTGCCGGCAGAGCGTTTGTCTTCTGTGCAATGGGGCGGAATATTTCTTGCCTTTAGCGGAATTGTAGTCAGTTTTCTGTTACGTCCACAGACAGAATCAACTTTACAAACTGATGCCTTGTGGGGAGATTTTCTGGCTTTGCTTGGCGGCGTATTCTGGGCAGCCACCACAGGCAGTGTACGTCTGAGCCGGCTGGCTGAAGCACCTGCAACCCAGACTTTGTTCTATCAATTATTGATAGGTGGAATCCTGTTATTGCCTCTGGCTGTTCTGACTGGACAAGCAGCCATTCAATGGACAGTGTTGTCTATTTCCAGTCTGGTTTTTCATACCGTGGTGATTTCCTTTGCCAGTTATCTGATCTGGTTCTGGATGCTGAAACATTATCTGGCATCACGTCTGGGCGTATTTTCCTTTTTGACCCCTGTATTCGGCATGCTGTGCGGCGTGCTGATTCTGGATGAACATATCGAAATCAATTTTATTATCGGCACCTGTATGGTCATGCTGGGTGTGATTCTAGTGAGTTTGCAGGGATGGCTGAAAAAACCGAATATCAATAAAAGCATTCAAGAGCAAGCATGAAAATCTGGTCTGTAAATTTAGCGACCTGGATTGGTCTGTCTTCTATTCTGATCTGGGCCAGTCTGGTCGCCGTAGTGAAACTGATTACTGAATCTACAAGTGCAGTGCAGGGAATTGCTTTAATTTATAGTTTTAGCAGTCTGGTGATTTTTGCGTTCACCGGCTTTCCAAAAATCACGCAAATGTCCAAGCGTTATATGCTCGGTTGTGGCGCTTTATTTGTGGCTTATGAGATTCTATTTCTGGTTGCTGTGGCATGGTCGGATAATCGTGAACAGGTGATGCTGATTGCCATGATCAATTATCTGTGGCCACCCTTGATGATTGTTTTTTCGATTTTTGCCCGGCAGTTGCAGGCCCGCCTCTGGATGATTCCCGGCTTTCTGCTCGCCGTAATAGGACTGATGCTGGTGGTCAATCCAGAAATCACTAATCTGCCGAAGTTTATGCATGTTTTAGCTGAAAATCCTTGGGCCTATGGCTTTGCCTTTCTCGGCGCTTTGTTATGGCCTTGCTATTGCGTTCTGACCAGAACCTACGGCCGCGGACAGAATGGCGTACCGATTTTCTTTTTGGTCGCTGTAATTAGCTTATGGTTCTTACATTTAGGATTAAACGAACCTTTTATCATGCCCACATTCAAGCTATGGCTGGGAATTGCAGTGGTGGGTAGTCTGATTGGCATCGCCTATAGTAACTGGAATCAGAGTATGCAATTCGGCAATATCAAGGTGCTGATCTTAGCCACTTACTTTATGCCGATTCTTTCTTCGGTCATGTCCATGCTGATTCTGGATGTCAGGCCCGAACTCAGTTTCTGGATTGGGACGGGTTTGGTGACTGCAGGCGCTATAGTCTGCTGGAAATCTACCGCTATCAGTTAAAAAAATCCTCTCAAGCGAGAGGATTTTTTTATTTATGTCGGAACAGTTCGGACAATGGGAAATTGAGTTTTTCTTCCAGATATTGATCAGTTTCCTGTAATCTAGGTGAGAAATTTTGCATCCAGATGTCATCAGTCTGGGCATTGGTGAGATGGTTTTTGCGTGGCAGTGGATAAGGCAATTGCAGATAAAAATTCCAGAAGCTGACCTGATCCAGATCGCGAACCAGCACATATTCATTCTCATCGGTGCGTTTGATTAGATTCTGCTTTTCAAACATGGCGACATAGCTCGGCCAGCGGCCAATTTCATCTCGGCCCAGCACTTCAAGCGCTTGTGCTTCACTGATGCTTTCACCGGTTTTCTGTTTTTTATAAAAGAGTTCTAACAGATCTAGCAGCATGACGATGGGATGGCGTTTATTGTCCTGCCCCGATTCGAACGCTGTCAGGGCATAACTGATTTCAACACCCAATAACACAATAATCCACGACAGATAAATCCAGAGCAGGAAAATCGGCACAGCGGCGAAGGCGCCATAGACAATTTCATAACTGGTAAAGTTTGACATGATATAGCCGAACAGGTTTTTCAGAAGCTCAAACACCACGGCACTAAACAGACCGGCAATAAAGGCAGATTTAAGCGGTACACTGCGATTCGGAATGGTCCAGTTCAAAATGAAAAATCCGAGTACAGTCAAAGAAAAGGAAATTGCCCAGAGAACAAAGGCACCATCCAGCTCATAACCGGCAAAGTTATTGCTGAGAATGCTCATGGATGCCACGGTCGAGGAAATCACAAACGCACTGCCGAGTAAAATCGGCCCCAGCGAAATAATGGTCCAGTAACGCATAAAGCCCATAATTCCGCCCCGTGTTTCAGTCACGCGCCAAATGCGGTTAAACACCGTTTCGATACTGCTGAGCATCAATACTGTGGTCACAAATAAGAACAGAATACCAATGATGGTGAGATTGCTGGATTTATCGGTAAAGGCATTCAGGGCTTTATCAAAGGCAATGGTGGTTTTGGGTAAAAAATTACTATAAATCAGCTGCTGTAATTGCTGCCGCGCAGGTTCTAGGGCTTTAATGGAAGAAATAATCACCAGAAAAACCGTCAGCATCGGCACTACGGCGAACAGGGTGGTATAGGTCAGGGAACCTGCCTGTTCGCGACAGCGGTCTGTTTCAAAGCGTCGAAGTACAAATAAAACAAATTGAAACCAGTGTTTTTCATAGAAAGGTAATTTCTTTAAATACTTAACAATCATCTGCATCCAATCTCAATTTTTTTAATCATCATGAATTTTCATCATCAGCTTAACCAAAAAACTTGCAAAGTATCGTATAGTTTTATTTTTTTAAGTAATGAATAAGAACCATGATGCAACCTTATGTCCTTGTTTTATATTACAGCAAATATGGCTCAACCAAAGAAATGGCGCATCTGATTGCCAATGGAATTGAAGCGGCAGGCGTGGCAGTAAAAATCAGGACAGTTCCAAATATATCCAGCATGGTAAAAGTCGCTGAACCGAGTATTCCGGCAGAAGGGGATATTTACTGTACTCTGGACGATCTGGCGCAATGTGCCGGCCTGGCGCTTGGTTCACCGACCCGTTTTGGCAATATGGCCTCTGAAATGAAATATTTTTGGGATCAGACCACGAGTCTGTGGCTGAATGGAGCGCTACACGGTAAACCGGCTTGCGTGTTTACGGCATCAGGTTCCATGCATGGCGGACAGGAAAGTACTTTGCTGACCATGCTGCCGCCGTTGTTCCATCATGGCATGATGATCATGGGGCTTAGTAACTCAACACCGGCACTCTCGAATACCAAAACTGGTGGTACGCCTTATGGCGCTAGTCATGTCAGCGGCCCACGGCATGATCAGGGCCTGAGTCAGGATGAAAAAATTCTGTGTGAAGTACAAGGCAAGCGTTTAGGTGAAGTGGTACTGAAACTCAATCGAGTCTGACAAGCACTTACAGGAAATGAAGAATGAACTTCATTTCCTGAATTTTATTAGGCTTCTTTTTGATCTTTTTGATCTTTTTGATCTTTTTGATCTTTTTGATCTTTTTGATCTTTTTGATCTTTTTGATCTTTTTGATCTTTTTGACTAAATCTGTATTTGCATTTCAGACATTGATAATCCTGAAACAGATTACGGTCGACAGAAACCCCGGCTTTTTTCCCCAGAAAATTACCCACCACACCGCCGGTAATCCCGACACTGATTGCACCGACAAAAGTGCCTACGGTTCCGCCGACAATCACACCTAAAGGTCCGGCTACTGTACCAATTGCAGCGCCAATCGATGCACCTGAAGCAGCGCCACCCACAGTCCCTGCAGTTGCACCCGCTGAACTCATGAGAATGCCGCCAATTTTCTTTAAATTCTGTTCATGATCGCGCTGTTCGATATCAGCTGAGCCACATTTAGGACATTGCATAGATTGTTCCATCAAGGATTGAGATGTGCTTGTTTTAGGTTTGTCGGGAATAGGATGTGTGCCCTGATCAGCACTTATTCATAACATACAACAACACACTAGATAAGTTTTGAATTCGCAAATCAGAAACATTGCATACTCACTTGATTTTAGTTGAGTTCACGCTAAAACATTGTATTTCAGCTGTAAATATATGCCTTCTTGGTTGATTAACGCAATTCTTAACCTGTCATTGAGGAAATGGCAAATCTCAAGATCATCAGAAATGTTCTTTTCTTATCAGTCTAAATATTGTGCTCTTAGAAAGACTATTTTGGGATTCGAGATGAAAAAGGAAGGGAAGTCGAAAAATATGCAAACGAGTTCTTATCGGGGCTATTTAAATTTTTCAGCCAAAATACACCTGAATATTGGCGTTTCTTTATAAGTAATCTTTATTGTGATTGATTAATTGTATTTTAAATAAAGTGTGACATTTATCGTTATTAAATGGAAGTTCTAATAAAATAAAAATTTACGACCTTTAAAATATAAAAAGCACAATAATTCTAATCTTTATTAGATAAATTTTTGATTATTACTAATATAAAAAATATATTATCTTAATCAAGTTTTTTATATGAATTTTATATTCAAAAAAAATTTATATAATGATTTCTTACAAATCACAAATAATAAACAAATATATATTACTTTAATAAAAACAATAATTTATATTTTTAAATAAAACAAAAAAATAAGTGAATAGGGATAAGTTTTACATTTTATAATTTTATGTGATTTAATATTTTTCAAATAAATTTAATCTTACTTAAATGAAAAATTAAATAAATATCTTAAGTCAGAGGATATTAAGATTATGAGAATATTAGTTATCAATCTGGGTTTATTAGGTTTATGTTTTCTGAGTAACGCTTATGCCACCTCTGATGAGTGGACTCAGCGTTGGAAATCATCCAGTGCCCGTTCCAATGAGAATCTAGTTCAAGCCAATCTGATCGAACTTAAGGAGTCAGACTATTATTCCGGATTAGGTAAAACCACCGTTCATAGCACCTCAACTACTTCCATCGGGACGGTAAATACCCCGACCAACAATATCAATGTAGAGGGTACAGACAACAGTATCGATATTACGAGTGAGTTGCTGAATGAAGCACCAGTCAATTCAAATACCAACCAAAATCCTCAGCGCTGTCTTAATTTAAGTAACAGACCAGGAGAATCACAATGTTGAATTTCTCCTCGACCAGAAGACATATATCTTTCGTGAGTGCCACTGTCCTTTTCAGCTCTTTTTTAACAGGCTGCACGGGTTTAGCGCCCTCAAACAAGAAGCCAGTTAGCCTGGTACAAGGCCCCCCAATTACCGATATTTTTACCCCTTTTGATATGGCTTTATCCTGCCTAAAAGGACAATTACGTAGTGATGTGAGTTTCTCCGTGGGGGCAATTCTGGATCAAACCGGTAAGGATGTAGTTACCAATGGTGGTAGCGGAAAAATGGTGACCCAAGGTGCGGGAGATATGGTGCAATCTGCCTTGTTTCAGGCGGGGGTAAGCTTAATGAACCGGCGTGATCCCCGGATTATCGAAAGCGAAGCCAAGTGGGGCATTCGTGATCCAAGACAAATCCAGGCTTCTGATTATTATGTGACAGGCAGTATTAACAGTCTGGATTTTATTCCGGGTGGTGGTTTTGACATGCAGATCGCTGGTGTCGGTCCGAATTATAGTCAAACCCGGATTATGGTCGGTCTGGATTTATCTTTGACTGATACCCGCAGTAGTAAAGTCGTGGGCAATGTTTCATTGCAGAAGCAAATTGCTGCACAGGATTATGGCTTAAGTGCAGGCAGATTCGCTGGTCGTACACTCTTAAATATTCAGATTGGAAAAGGAGAACGAGAGGCAACTAACTTTGCCTTGCGGCAAATGTTGAATCTGGCCACTTTTGAATTGCTGAGTCAGGTTGTCCCACCCGCCGTATTTGAAAGTTGCCGTGCGCAGATACCGCCAGAGTTTGGTCAATTGAACTTAACCCGAAGTTCTGTCGCTCTGCATAAATACAAGAAAAACCAGCAACAAAATAGTACAGCTTCAAGCAGTGTTGTTCAGGAGTCAGTCTCAAGCCAGGCAGACTCATCCAATGAAAAAAATAAGTTAACCAACTCCCCGAGTAAAGATACAAAACCGCCTAAACAGAAAGAGTCCGAGGTGATTCAAAACCCTGAAGCAGAGCCTGAAATGAGTAAACAGGACTTGATTAAATATATCAGCAAGAAGCAGCGTCAACCTTCTTCAAATGAAAAGAATGAAGAAAAAGATACTCAAGAAGAAGCTGCTAAAGAACAAGAAGATGAAAAAACCACAACGCTATGGGAGGTTAATCCTGATGTGGTCGAAAATTACTGGTCTAGCACCCAACGTGATTAAGAATATTTAAAAATGGGCTCGCTCCCATTATAAGAAGGAGTACTTAGCGAGAGGTACTTCAAAACAAAAGTAGGAAGAACAACGATGAAAAATACGATCAAAACAATCGCTTTATCCGTCGCCTTTCTGTCTAGCGCAGGTATGGCATACGCCCAAGATGGTGAAACACCTACTGATGTCACCGTAGATACAGGCTTACAAGCTACCCTGGATTCTATTTCTCAGCAGGTTGAAAATGGTTCTGCTTTGAATCTTGCAGTGAATACAGGTGATGTTGATGCAAGTGTCGATTTAGAAGCAATTGCAGAAGCTACAAGAGAAGCACCAGACGCCATTAGTTCAATTGAAGGTACAATTGAAACTACTGCGATTGGTGCCGCGAATACAGGTAGTATCAGTATTGAGCAGGGTAGCTACAATAAGGTGGTATCAGACATATCAGATGCAACGGATAACTACGACTACAGTGAAGTAACGAGTGCAACTAATAATTCTGAAACTCTAGAGGAGCTATCAGAGGTTTCGGATAGTTCAGATATCTCGGAAGTTATAAGTTCGACACTGAGTACTGACTATAGTGAGGAAATCAATGAAACTTTAAGCAATTATAGTGTAGCGAATATTGCCTATAATGCGGGTGCTATTGATGCATCTGTCAGTGCTATTTCAGAAGGAACTCAAACTGCTATTAACAACAGCATCACAACTACCGCTATCGGTGCTGTGAATAGCGGTAGTATCACTGTGACTGTTAAATAAACTCTTTTTTCGAGGTGAACACAGGTCTAACTATTGGCAGATAGTTAGGCCTCTTTATTTTATAATAACATCCACATAAATTGTTGTTTATTCATCGGATAAAAAAGTACTTATTGTTTGACACTCTCTATTTCAGAAATTGAGTAGTCTGGAGCTTAAGATTAAGTCATTTATCTAGGATCAAATCTGGAAGAATCAATAAGAACTTAGGCTGAGCTATAGTTGAGCTTTGAATATTTTTAATTTACATCCTCAAAAAAGCGCAATAAAAAAAGAGCGCATCAGCGCTCTTTTAAAATTCATTGGCGAGCTTAGTCGCGAACAAATTCAACTGTGCCATTTGCCAAAGACTTCACACGTGCCAGTGATTCCACACGGTAGCCTTTTTCAAGCAGCAGATCACGACCTGGCTGGAATGATTTTTCAATCACAATGCCAATACCGACTACTTCTGCATTTGCCTGATGAATCAGGTCTGCAAGACCTAAAGCTGCTTGACCATTAGCCAAGAAATCATCGATCACTAAAACTTTATCGGTTGAGCTGATGTGTTTATTTGAAATCGCGATCGTGCTTTCAGTTTGTTTGGTAAATGAAAAGACTTTAGAACGATATAAATCATCTTTCAGGGTCAGAGACTGGTATTTACGTGCAAAGATCACCGGTACGCCAAGCTCTAGGCCGGCCATTACGGCAGGTGCAATACCTGATGCTTCAATCGTAATAATTTTGGTAATACCAGCATCCTTAAACAGACGCGCAAATTCTTGACCAATCAGTTGCATCATGACTGGATCAATCTGATGGTTTAAGAAAGAGTCTACTTTCAAAACTTCTTCAGAGAGGACGATGCCTTCAGCCAAGATTTTCTGTTCTAGTGCATGCACGGGAGAATCCTCAAGAGCAGGTGCTTTTTCAAGCAAAAGCGTATTGTAAAAAGCACCCGGAAAAAATCAAGTGAAATTCGCCAAAAACTTAGTTGCTTGCACCTTTATAGTCAGTTAACAGTAAACCATAGGAGGTTTTCTTGTCGACATGCGAAACTTTGACTGGAAGATAGTCAAGTTTTGGTGCCAGCCAGAAAATGGTTTCACGACCTGGTTTGCTATGTTTCATCACCACTTTAATGGTATTAAAAGATCCGTATTTGGTACTTATAGTCTCTGAACCCTGTTTGACAAACTTACGGCCTTCAATTTCTTTGGCATCAGCGATATAGTAATTTGTTTTCAGGCCTGAATTTTTTAAGTCTTCACGAATTTGCAATTCTGCATTCAACTCATCCAGAACATCTGCTCTCCAGGCAAAAGAACGTTTTTCATCGTCTTTCTTGGTACTGATAGTTTTGCTGGAAGGATTAAAATTAATACTCATGGTGTTGTTATGCACCAGTACTTTACTGCTGCGACTGAAACTGCTTGATCCGATCTTGCCATTATTAAAAGTAAAGCGGCTGGTTTCGGTTGCAGAGGCAATACCCCCGGCTTTTGCAGCAAAGACATAAGTCCAGTTATTGCCAGATTTGCTTAAAGTCCGCGTTGCAGAACCCATATTCTTGCCATTATAGCTAAATTGATAACTGGCCTGGAAAGGAGTCATGGCAAAAGCTTGGCTAGAAATACCAGTGAACAGTATCGCGCTGCTCAGACCCGTGGTCATCACTAAAGTTTTGAATACAGTCTTCGCCATCAGTTATTTTCCTATATTGATTCAACGGGCAAAACATATCACTTATTGCACCCTTTATTATTTGGGCAAAATATGGAAGTTGAAGGGATATTTCTGCCAAAAATGTATATTTCATGTAGTTTTATGGAACTTTTGTTCAAAAACTACGTTCGGCACGATTTAAGAAGGATCTTTCTGTTTGATAGGGGTGACCCGGTTATTATCCATCTTGTCTTCATCCCAGTTCTCTTCCTGATCTTGGGAGAGTTTTCTAAACAGGGCGGCCAGATTGACATTGCCAATCACCACCAGTTCGGCTTCCCGTAGCACTGCATGATTCACGTGAACTTTGCCCAAGGTATCAATGACCGATCGGCTTTTGCCTAACCAGCGATTTAAATCCAGATAGAGCAAGTCATCGATGACTTTAATTACACCCAATTTTTCCAGAATCATTCCCAACGGATCTTTATTCAAGACACGTTGATAGAAGAACAAGCCGAAACGCACGCCAAGTTTATAAAGCATATTCGGATATTTGGCTTCAATCAGCTGGGTATCACTAATTTGCTCGAAAACGATCAACTGGGTGGTTTTATTCAATTCCATCTGTACCAGTTTCAAATCAACCGATAAAGTGACAATCAGGCCTTTATAATCCAGTGTTGCATACAAACGCAGCCAGTCTTCGTGTAAATCTGCATGTAAGTCTTTTAATGCATCGACATTGTCTGTGACAAAGCGCTGAAAGGTTGCATTCAGGAAGACTTGCGATAGGGGAAATTCACGCTCATCTTCAATAAATCCTTCCGCCCTCTGATACACTTGGCGGATTCGGTTGGAAATATTGGAAATTAGCGTTTGCATACTGAAGCGTCCTGGCAACTTTATTTTTGACTCGGGATGTATCTTGTCGAATTGTATGAAAAATACAAGCGTTCATGCTTGAAGTTTAGCAAAATAAATAGCACCATTTTTATAGTTTTAGTTATGTAACGTTGAAGATTTGATGGATTTGGCATTTTAAAAAGATAAATGACGAATCCGTTTATTTTTAATCTTTCAAATACTTTTTTTTGGGGAACTGAACTCATTATTGAGTTTGGGCGAATGTGAAAAAACGATGATACTCATGCCTCTAGTCAGAATTTGGTGGAAAGATCCAGTGTTTAGCAGTGCGGTGCTTGCCGCAGGTATTCTGCATTTGATCGTGCTGACCCTGGAATTTGGTATGCCGCAAGATCGGGATACCAGTACCAAAGAAATCGCGGTCAGCTTGCGCCAGACTGATGAAAAAATTGAGCATGCTGATTTTCTGGCCCAAACGGACCAGCAGGGTTCCGGTCAGTTTAGAGAGGCGCATCGCATGTCGAGTGATATGCCCTCGCCATTAATGGAACAGCAGGCAGGTGAAGAGCTGGAAAAAAGTCTGGATATGCTGCAACAACAACAGGAACTCAGTTTTGAAGAAAAAGTCCTGATGACCACCTTGAGCTGGCAAAAGCAGGCGGAAGAAAATCAGCGTAAAAAAATGCAGGAGCAATTACAGAGCCAGTTTCAGGCCAAAGCGGCCATGGTCGCCAGTCTGGAAGCGCAATATTTACAGCGTCAGCAAAATTTCAGTCGTCAGCAAAAAATTAAGACTGTGGATGGTATTCAGTCCAAGCAGGATGTTTCGGCCGCATATCTGGAAAAGTTCCGTGAAAAAGTAGAATTTTATGGTAACCGTTATTATCCGGAAGCAGCAAAACAACAGAATCTGGCAGGGGAAGTGCGGCTGATGGTGATCCTGAACCAGAATGGCGGGATTCGTGCCATTCGACTGATTGACAGTTCGGGACATGCCATGCTGGATGAAGCAGCCAAAGCTTCCGTGCGTAAGGCAGCGCCATTTGGTGCTTTCGACAGTAAAATGAAAGAAATTTCCGAACTGCGAGTGATTCGTACCTGGCGTTTTGACCCGGCAGAAGCGGAGTTTGAAGTGCGTTAAAGTTGATATTTACCAAGACCTCTCCCTAACCCACTCCTAATAAGGAGAGGGAACTATATCTATAATGTTTAACAATCATAGGATTCTAATGAATGTTCTCCCTCCCTCTGGGAGGGAGTTAGAGGGAGGGCAACTTTCATTAAAAAAAAGCGAGCCTTGGCCCGCTTTTTTTAATATTCAAATTTTAGTTCTGTTCCAGATAAGGATTTTCAAAACCCAGCTTGGCCAGAATCTCGATCTCAATGCCTTCCATTTCTTCTGCATCTTCATCTGAATTTTCATGATCATAGCCCATTAAGTGCAAGGTGCCATGAACCAGCATATGGGTAAAGTGAGTCAAAGGCGCTTTGCCCTGTTCACTCGCTTCACGTAATACCACCGGAATACAGATCACCAGATCACCAATGGGAAATGCATCCAGAAACTGTGCCATTTCATCTGGAAGTTCACTCGGAAAAGACAGGACATTGGTCGGTTTGTCCTTGCCTCGATATTCCAGATTCAGTTTATGACTTTCGTCATTGTCGACACAGGCAATTCCGATTTCGCAATTACTCTGAGTGCCGATATGACGTAAAGTGGTTTCTACAACCTTTTTAATATAGGCACGTTTCAGTACCAGTTCAGGCGACTGAAAGTCCTGTTGTAAGGAAAGACTAAGTTTCAACACAAATCCTTAAGTTTAAAGCTTAATGCTGTGCATCTGCCGCAGCATCATTTTCAGCGATCAAGGCTTCCTGACGTGCTTTTCGTTCGGCACGTGCTTCAGCACTTAAACGCTGCTGTTCACTGTCCCAGCCTTCGTAGGCTTCAACAATTTTCTGTACCAGCTGATGACGTACCACATCACGCGAATGGAAACGGGTGATATGAATTTCAGGAATTTTGTCAATCACACGTAAGGCATGTGACAGACCGGATTGCTGACCACGTGGTAAATCTACCTGAGTCACGTCACCGGTAATCACCGCTCGTGAGCCAAAACCTAAACGGGTCAGGAACATCTTCATCTGTTCTGGGGTGGTGTTCTGCGCTTCATCTAGAATCACGAAAGAATGATTCAAGGTACGGCCACGCATATAAGCAAGCGGAGCCACTTCAATCACCTGACGTTCGATCAGCTTGGCCACTTTTTCAAAGCCAAGCATTTCATACAGCGCGTCATACAAGGGACGTAAATAAGGATCGATTTTCTGGGTTAAATCTCCCGGCAGGAAACCGAGTTTTTCGCCGGCTTCAACCGCAGGACGAACCAGCAAGATACGCTGGATTTCATTGCGCTCCAGCATATCCACTGCAGCTGCAACGGCAAGATAGGTTTTACCTGTACCGGCAGGGCCAATACCAAAAGAAATATCACTTTGCAGAATGCGCTGTACATAGCGTTTCTGGTTGGCACCACGCGGGTTGATCCGGCCTTTACGGGTTTGCAGCCAGACATTGTCCAGCCCCGTATGTTCCTGATCATCCAGATCTTGCTGAAGTTCACGGTCAGTCTGGCTGCCCTGAATCATCAGATGTAAAGTATCTGCACTAATCTGCTGACTATGTTCAGATTCTTCATGAAGACGTTGCAAGAGCATTTCGGCTCTCTCAACGGCATCGATTCCACCATCAATAATAAAACTTTCTCCACGATGGGAGATTTTGACGTCTAAACGTTGTTCAATTTGCTTCAAATGGCCGTTATAGGCACCTAACATGGCTTGTATACGGTCCATCGAAATTCCAGGAAAAGCTACTGTACGTCGAATCGCTGCAGTCAAGAGTGTTCCTTATGAAGTGTGCGTTATATGCTCTACATTACGCCACGTCAGGCTCAAGATTCAAGAGCTCACCGTAAACTAAATTCAAAGTTTTAATTTCGGTAATTTCAATCTCGGCAAAGCGGCCTACCCAGGCAGGGTCACCAATAAAGTTAACATAACGGGTATTGTCCGCCGTACCAACCAGAATGTTCGGATCTTTATCAGAAACTTTTTCGATGAGTACACGCTGGATAGTCCCGAGCATGGCATCCGTCTTGTCAATGCTTGAACGCTTAATCCATTGCTGAACTTTGGCTAGACGTTCTTTTTTCACATCTTCAGAAATCGTATCTTCCAGTTCTGCCGCAGGCGTACCCGGACGTTTTGAATAGATGAAACTATAAGAATGGTCGAAATCCAGATCCTGAATAAACTGATAAGTCTCTTCAAAGTTTTCGTCAGTTTCACCCGGGAAACCAATGATAAAGTCTGAAGATAGGTGCATATCAGGGCGAACTGCACGTAACTTTTTAATCTTCTCGATGTAAACATCAATGGTGTGGTTACGCTTCATAGCCTGAAGGACATCATTGGAACCGCTTTGTACCGGCAGATGCAGATGTGAAACCATTTGTGGTAGGTCGCGATAACACTGGATCAGGTCGTCATTAAATTCCAGTGGATGCGAGGTGGTATAACGAATCCGGCCAATACCCGGAATATCCGCAACCAAACGTAACAGATCGGCAAAGGTACAGATATTGCCTTCAAAAGTTTCACCACGGTAGCCATTTACGTTCTGACCCAAAAGTGAAATTTCACGCACGCCTTTTTCTGCCAAACCCGCAATTTCTGCGAGGACATCATCCAGTGGACGGGACACTTCTTCACCACGCGTATAAGGCACCACACAGAAAGAACAGTATTTAGAACAGCCTTCCATAATCGAAACAAAGGCTTTATAGCCTTCAACACGCGGTTCAGGCAGGAAGTCGAATTTCTCGATGTCCGGGAAGGAAATATCCACCAGTTTGATTTTTTCTTTTTTCGGCTTTTCAATCTGTTCAAAATGCTGATCCAGCATTTGCGGCAAACGGTGCAGGGTTTGTGGGCCAAAAATCATATCAACATAATTGGCACGTTTCTGGATGTTATCGCCTTCCTGAGACGCTACACAGCCACCAACACCAATAATCAGGTCAGGATTTTTATCTTTAAGTTTGCGCCAGCGGCCTAGCTCGGAGAATACTTTCTCTTGGGCTTTTTCACGGATCGAGCAGGTATTCATCAGCAGAATATCGGCATCTTTAGGATCGGTGGTCAGCACATAGCCATGAGAATCGCCTAACAGGTCTGCCATACGGTGACTGTCGTACTCATTCATCTGACACCCTTGCGTTTCGATGTACAGTTTTTTGACTGAGGCATCGCTAACTGGGGTGTGCGCTGGCTGGGTAACAGTGTTTTCTGAGGCAGCTGAGGCACCATTCGGAATGAAGGTTTGAACCGTCATGTAGGCTCCTACAAGGTAATACGTTGAAAGAGTGAACGAACAGCCTGATTGATACATCAAACAGGTGAATAAAAATTCAATTCACGGACTGAAATCTTGGAAAGGCGCATATTTTAGCAGGAAAGTCGCTTAAACTTATAGCTCAAATTAACTGTGGAAAAATATTGATTTATGGGCAAAAATTGTCTGTAGATTAATATTGCTTAATCATAAGGTTACATAACTGAACAATAGAGTTGGTTATAATCTTCAAACTAGCTCTTATGATATGCAACATGGGCTAAGCACAAAATCGATGATAGAAGGCAAAGGGATGTTGAAACACACTAAAACTATGTATAAATACTATAAATTAATTACTTTAAGTGTGGCATGTATCTGTTCAGCGAGTACACAGGCAGCAGAAGAACAATTTAATGATGCCTTGCGTGCAGCCAATGCAAGTAATACTGAACTGTTACAGCAATATCGTCTGTCTATGCAGAATGATGCCTTGGGCTATTATCCGGAATACTGGATTTTAAACCAGAATCTTGCCATGCAGCCTGTTAGTCAGATTATCAGTTTTGCCCAGCGTTACCCTCAATCCGCCATGGCTGAAAAGCTGGCAGCAGACTATGTCGAAGAAAAGGTAAAAATGGCAGACTTTAGTACTGCTCAACCGGTATTGCCTTATGTAACCAATGCTGATCCTGCCGAAGCCTGTGCAGTGGCACAAGTGCGCGCCAAAGCTGGCGATGAACTGGTCTATGCCGAGTTTAAAGAAGTCTGGTTAACTACCAATAGCCAGCCTGAATCTTGTACCGGTTTGGGCCGGATGATGCTATCCAGTCCACTTATGACGGCAGAAGACCGTCAGCAGCGACTCTGGGGACAACTTCGTGCCGGACAGTCAGGTCAGGCCATTGCGACAGCGCAAGGCATTGGTCTAAATCTGTCTCTGGCACAACTGAATTCGATTCAGGCCAATCCCACTAATTATTTGTGGTCTGCGCCTAAAAGTACTGCGGCAGAGCATGCCTATCTGATTTATGCGCTGGGACGTCTGGCCGATAGCGATTTGGACTCAGCTTTGTCTATCGTCAAGCGGACCGCGGAAGGTACACCAGTACAGGTACAACGCGCCTTATATCGTGCTGTCGGTTATATCGGTGGTACCACAGTCATGAAAAACAACTTCAACCGGGAAGTGTTAAATGCGCTAGATGCCAGCTATGGTCTGCCATTTAGCCCGGAAGAAGCCGAGATTTATGCGCGTCAGGCGATTCGTTTTAGTGCCTGGGAAAGCCTGATTCGTGCGATTGACAGCATGAGCGTCAACCAGAAGCAGGAAGATCGCTGGCAATATTGGCTGGCTCGTGCTAGTGAACAACGTGCTGACCGTGCTTCCAAGCAGGCAGCAGAAAGTATTTATCGTAAGCTGGCGACCGGAGATGACTATCACAATCTTTTGGCACGCGACAAGCTGGGGCAGGTGACCGCGAGTACACCAACCCCGGCACAGCCATCCAATCAGGCTATGCAGCGCTTGAATCAGGATATTCATTTCCGCCGTGCTTTCACTTTACGTAATATCAGCGCCCCAGAGAACTACATTAACCGTGAATGGAACTGGGCAGTACGTCAGGCTTATCTGAAGAAAGATGATGACCTGTTGCTGGCTGCGGCAAAGCGTGCCATGGACATGGGTTGGCATGATCGGGCCATTTATGCTGCCGACCGTACCGCGAACAAACATAACTACAATTATCGTTTTCCAATGCCACATCAGAATTACGTGGTCAGCCATAGTCGTAATGCCGGCATAGATCCAGCCTGGGCCTACGGGTTGATGCGTCAGGAAAGCCGTTTCAATACTGTGGCACGTTCACATGTAGGTGCGGGTGGTCTGATGCAGATTATGCCGGACACGGCCAAGCTGGTGGCACGTCAAATGGGTGAAGCTTATAACCCGGCGGCACTCACCGATATGAATACCAATATTCGCTACGGAACATTCTATTTATCTACGATTCAGCGTCAGCTCAGCGATAGTCCGGTGCTGGCAACGGCAGGTTATAATGCTGGCCCAAACCGTGCCCGCCGCTGGCAGCCAGAATTTCAGGGGATTGCCGCAGATCAATATACTGAAAGTATTCCTTTACTTGAAACCCGAGATTATGTGAAACATGTCATGACCAATGCCACGCATTACGGTATCTTGTTAGGACAGGGGGCACAGTCAGTGGGTAAACGCATGCAACTGATACCATTACGTAATACACAATAAAATTAAAATTATTGGGGGATGGTGATTTATTCATGAAAATAATGAAGGATCGTCGAGTCTGGGCTGGATCGGTTACGCTTGTGGTTTTGGCCAGCAGTCCGGCAGCGTTTGCTGCGCCGACAGACTATGTCATGGATGTACAAATGGTCCCGGCCCTATGTAGTCTGTATCCAGAATATGCCAAGAAACGAAAATGTCTGGAAGGTTATTCGCTGAATATCTCCGGCTTATATCCTCAGACCACATCACAAAATTGCACGACCAATAGCTCTGCGAAACTGTCACCACTGCAGTCCAAGGTAGTGGCCAGGATCATGCCGGATGACAATACCCGGACAATTTTATGGCGTAATATCGGTGGCTGCGTGCCGATGAATGCCAGTCAATATTTCCGCACGATTATCAATTATGCAGATCGCCTGAAAGTGCCCGCAGAACTGACAGAACAGGAAAATATTACGATTTCTGTCGATACATTGCGGGCCAAATTCCTGAAAATTAATCCGCAATTACCGGGCAATGGCTTGCGATTCAACTGCCAGCAGACCCAGTCAGCTAGCGTACTTACCTCGATCAAGGTCTGTTATCGTCCCAATGGTAATTACAAATCCTGTCCTGCCAACATTATTAATACATGCCCAAAAACTGTCACAATAAAAGGAACATACTGAGCTTTTTTGCCGATTTAATTTATATTTCCTATCAGACTTTAGGTGAAATCCGTCCTCTTTTATATGCATCTGGCAAAGGATTGGAGTACAATCTTTCGCGTTTACGATTATTAGATTAAATACTAACTATTTAATCGCATTGAATATCCTCAATTGGAGATAATTAGATGAAGCAAGCAGTTCGTGTTGCCGTTACTGGCGCTGCAGGTCAAATTGGTTACAGCCTATTATTCCGTATCGCAAGCGGCGAAATGCTAGGTAAAGATCAACCAGTGATTTTGCAATTGCTCGAAGTTCCTTTTGAGAAAGCTCAACAAGCGCTTAAAGGCGTAATGATGGAGCTTCAAGATTGCGCATTCCCATTACTAGAAGACATGATCGGTACTGATGATCCTAAAGTTGCATTTAAAGATGCTGACTATGCGTTATTAGTTGGTTCACGTCCACGTGGTCCAGGTATGGAACGTGCTGACCTGCTTAAAGTGAACGGTGAAATCTTCATTGGTCAAGGTCAAGCATTGAACGAAGTTGCAAGCCGTGACGTTAAAGTTCTAGTTGTTGGTAACCCTGCAAACACGAATGCTTACATCGCAATGAAATCTGCTCCAGATCTTCCAGCGAAAAACTTCACTGCAATGTTACGTCTTGACCACAACCGTGCTGCATCTCAAATTGCTGCTAAAACTGGTAAAGCGGTTAAAGACATCAAAAATCTTACAGTTTGGGGTAACCACTCTCCAACTATGTATGCTGACTACCGTTTTGCAACAATTAACGGCGAAAGCGTTAAAGACATGATCAACGACCAAGAATGGAATGCAAATACATTCCTTCCGACTGTTGGTAAACGTGGTGCTGCGATCATCGAAGCACGTGGTTTGTCTTCTGCTGCTTCTGCTGCTAATGCTGCAATCGACCATATGCGCGATTGGGCTCTTGGCACAAACGGCGAATGGGTAACAATGGGTATCCCTTCTGACGGTTCTTACGGTATCCCTGAAGGCGTAATGTTCGGTTTCCCTGTAACGACTGAAAACGGTGAATACAAAATCGTTCAAGGTCTTGAAATCGACGAATTCAGCCGTGAACGTATCAACGTTACGTTGAACGAACTTGAAGAAGAGCGCGCAGCAATTGCTGATATGCTTAAATAATTTGATCTTCTTAGATTAAGTTGAAGAAAAGCACTCCATTTGGGGTGCTTTTTTTATGTCACTCACTTTAATCAACAAAAAATAACAAGCTGTGAAGGAGAGACAACTGAGTTTTCGCTATGAGCGATCTAAGGTAGAAACAAGATTATAGATAAAAAGATGGAGGTTCAGATGTTAGAACAACGCGCCACCTTCGAACTTTTCTTTGAACAATTGGGTCTGGATTCGAGTCCGGAAGCGATTGATGAGTTTATTAATACGCATCAAATCGGTATGGATGTGCCCCTGCATAAAGCTCCTTTTTGGAGTAAATCACAGCATGACTTTCTGATCAGTCACTGGAAGAAAGATGATGACTGGGCCATTTTTGTTGATGTATTGAATGAACAATTACATATTGAGGCAGAGGGTTCAGGTTCCTGTGACATACCCGGCCATAAATCAACCTAAGAATTCGAATCTCAACACGCTCATAATTTAACACTACGATGGAGTCTATTTATGCTTACGGAACAACAGTTAACTTTAGAATTATTATTTGAACAATTGGGTTTGCCTTCTGATGAAGCCTCAATTACTCAGTTTACCGATACCCATCAATTACCATCTGAAGTCGCATTGCCAGATGCCGAATTCTGGAGTGAGGGGCAAAGTGCCTTCTTGCGTGAACACTGGCACCAAGATGATGAATGGATTGTCATTATTGACAAGTTAAATCAGCTGTTACATGTGGAAAGCGACAAGCAAAGCGCTTAAATGCATTCATACAAAAAGAAACAACAAACCTAGTCAAATGACTAGGTTTTTTTTGCCTTATCTTATAAGTTAGATCTATAAATAATTACAATTTATCTGATATAAGGAGGGCGCGATGCTCGCAAAGAACCAACCATCCTTAGAGCTCTTGTTTTCTCAGCTCGGTCTCGCCAATAGTCCTGCGGCTATTGAATTGTATGTACGCACCCATCAACTGCCAGCAGGGCTGTCCTTGCATGATGCGCCATTCTGGAATAAAGCCCAGCGTTCTTTATTGATTAGCCATTTGGTACAAGATGATGATTGGGCAATTTGGGTCGATGAACTGAATCAGCAACTGCACATGGACGCTTATAGACGTCAACCTGCTTGATCATTTTTCCTATATTTTTCTGATATTTAAAATAAGATGATATAGCTTGTATTAAAAAACGCCTCATTTGAGGCGTTTTTGTTCTTTGGCTTAATGCATTTTGCTTTTTAATATTTTGTTAAACCATTCGTGCTGACGATAATCATTAAATGCATGATGCTGCTGTAATAATTCCAGCTCAAATTCGGCAGTGGTGGTGTACTTACCTAACCAGTGGCGGGTCAGGGCCGGCTCATTTTTACTGGCACTGGCATAGGCCAGAAAGAAATAAATGTCCCCATGTTCATAACTGGCCATTGGCTTTAAAATTTGCTGAGTAATCAGGGCGAAATGGTGCTCTTTGGTCAATTCAAAAAACATCATATAAGCCTTGGCCAGATGCAAAGATAGGTTGATATACATGCGCAGCGGCATTTCTTCAAATTCTACCCGGCCTTGTTCCAGCAACACTACGGCTTCTTGCAGGAAATGTCGCTGTTCCTGACGCAGTTCACTTAAAGTCACCAGCTGTAAACGAAGATCAGCACGTTCAAGCGTTAATTCCGGCGTATTGCCTTTTAAATACAATTGGTCAGTTTCACCCAGACGTTGAATAATCTGTTTGGTCGTTAATCGCATCAACGCAATCCTCATTTCTCAATAATGGCTATATGAGGTTAAAAATTAAAATTTAAAGCGGCAGCGTGTCTTAGAGTAGTGAGGTATCACTTCTTAGCCAGGCGGTAATGGATAGGCGTTGCTGTTTAGAGATTAAAACTTCATGTAATAAATCGCTCTGGAACAGCGCCATTCGGTTCGGTTTTGGCTGGATAATATGCCACTGGCCATGTTTGTCCTGCAGGCGTAGTTCACCGCCCCAGTCCGTCTGCCATTGTCCATGTAAATAATACACACTGGAAATCATCCGGCCATTTTTATCTTGAGGATTGTCGCGGTGCAGGGTATAGAACTCACCCGCGTGATAGCAAGCGAAATGTGCTTCGATATCTTTGATGCCTAAATAAAACGCGCGGTTTAAAATTTGGGAAAATTGTTGAAGTGTTTGGATGTGTAGGTGGGAAATTTGAAATTCAGGTTGTAACCAAAGAATATGATCACTACGGATGTTGTTAACTACACCATTTTGAATGGCTGCATTACGAAATTCGTTTAAGTGGCTTAAGCATTCTTGGCTCACTGCATGTTGATATTCGCTAGAGTAAGCATTGTCAACAATACTAAAGCCATGTTGATCTAAATCATCTAAGATTTGATCAACATTCCAATCCCCTGGGATGATAACTGCTTCCATTTTTTCAATTCTCGATAGTGTGGTAAAAAAAGGTCCGCTATTTTAGTTCAATAATCGTTTCTGAATGAAATAGTTTTTCATGTTAAAATAGCAATTGATCTTAGGAATAATTGAAACATGAATTACCGTCACTCTTACCACGCAGGCAACTTTGCTGATGTCATGAAGCACGTTTTATTGCTTCAGTTGTTGACTCGACTGAATGCGAAAGACAAACCTTATCGCTATGTAGATACGCATGGTGGTGCAGGTAAATATGATTTATCGACTGCCGAAGCGCAAAAATCAGGTGAGTTTTTAAACGGTATTCATCGTCTTATTAAGCTGGATGATTCGATCAAGCGTAATGCACCTGAAGGCGTACAACAATACTTGAAAATTGTTGAAAACATGCGTGAAAACTTTGGTAAGGGTGCTTATCCGGGTTCGCCGTGGTTTGCGCTAGAAGGCATGCGTGAAATTGATAAAGCGACCATTTTTGAAATGCAGCGTGATGTATTCCAGCAACTTCGTCATAATATTTTTGACAAGCGTGCCGGTTTGCATGAGCGTGATGCATACGAAGGTCTGTTGGCAGTCATTCCGCCAAAAGAAAAACGTGGTCTGGTGATGATCGATCCGCCATATGAACTGGAACGTAAAGATTTTCCGCAGTTGGTTGAGCTGCTGGTTGCCGCGTATAAGAAATGGCCGACAGGTGTATTTGCCGTTTGGTATCCAATTAAAGACCGTGCCATGATCGAACGCTTCGAGAAGAAAATGTTCAAGACTGGTATCCGCCGTCAACTGGTGTGTGAAGTTTGTGTATGGCCGGATGATACCCCTGTCGGCTTGAACGGTTGTGGTTTGCTGGTGATTAACCCGCCTTGGAAATTCTCTGAAGATGCAGATGAAGCGCTACAGTGGTTATTCCCGCATCTTCGCATGAGTGAAAATGGTGGTCACGCTGCAGTTCGCTGGTTAGTGGGCGAATAATTTTTTTCAAAGATCAGGTCATAGCTAGGATCGTCAAGAATGACAAATATAAGCAAACCGGAACGCGACTCTTCAACTGAAGTGCCTTTTGATGGCATCACCTTTGAGGTAGAAGAAGAGGAGCATACTCAGGAAGGGCAAAAAGTTAAGCGTCGAGGCATCTATCTATGGCCGAACCTGATTACAACAGCAGCGTTGTTGTCAGGTTTCTACTCGATTATTGCCAGTATGAATGGTGATTTTCAACAAGCGATTTATGCGATCTTTATTGCGGCATTGCTGGATGGACTAGATGGCCGTGTGGCACGTGCCATTGGTGCACAAAGTCCGTTTGGTGAACAGTTTGACTCGCTTTCTGACATGCTGGCTTTTGGTGTAGCTCCCGCTATTTTGATGTATAGCTGGGGCTTAAGTGATTTGGGCCGTATTGGTCTGGCAGCCTGTTTTGTCTATACCGCATGTGCTGCTTTCCGTCTGGCACGTTTTAATGTACAGATTGGTGTGGTCGATAAACGTTATTTTATTGGTGTCGCAAGTCCTCTGGCTGCCATCATGATTGTGTCACTGGTCTGGGTCGGTCTGGATTTTCCAGAAATCTTTGATATTCGTGAACCTTCTCTTCAGGTCATTAATGCAGTGGTCATCATTGCGGTAGGCTTGTTGATGATTTCCAATATCAAATACTATTCATTTAAAACTGTAGAGCGTAAACGGGTTCCATTTTTTGTCCTACCAATTGCCGTATTCGTCTTTGCAGCGATGACTTATAATATTCCTGTCGGCATTCTGGTCATTTCTATTCTCTATGCCTTGTCTGGTTTTGTAACCACCTTTATGGCAAAAAGATCGAGTACATTATAAAAAGATAAGGAGTCTGAGATGCGGTTTCTTCAAGATTTTTTAGATCGTTCGAAACAGCTGAATCAGACTCCTACTGTTTCGCGCCATCCCGCCTATCATGGCCCCACCTCAAAATATAAAATTATTCATCAGGGTTTGATGATCCCCGGGCTTCCGGCACCCCTCTATTATTTAAACTTTCTGAGTATTATCGGGCAACCCAATGCACCCATGCTGGCAAACCCGAGTGCAATCGAAACCACAGCCTTAGACACCGCCACCGTGATTTGCAGTTCGAGCCCACATATGGTGGGACAATTGCATCACTATTCGGTCAAGCAGGACTGTCATTTTAGATCAGGTCTCTTTCAGTTTCTGGATCGTGAGCAATTGAGCGGAAGTTTTCCAAATTTTCGTTTGCAGCGTTCTGACTCGGAACTCAGTTTTGATTTAAATATTCAAACCACTCAACTGATTTCTCATTTTACCCAAATGCGGTTTTCCTTGGCAGATCACTGGTCTTTGCTATGTCATTGTCAGGGAACGGTGAACTATAAAGCGCAGCAATATACGATCGATGGTCTTGGAAGCTTTGAATACGCGCGGAGTTTTAACTTTCCTTATCTACCTTTGGCCTTCCTGACTTATCAAATTATTAATCTCAGTGAAAACAGGCAACTGTTGTTGGCGCAGATTCGGGATGGTTTTAATCGTATTGTTCAGTCGCGGATATATCTCCGTGATTTAAAAAACATGTGGACCCAAATGTTCGATCGAAAAGTTTATTTTAAAGTTCATCGTGTTTATCCGTGTGTCACGACACCTAATGGGCAGAGTATGTATTTGCCGCGCGAATTTGAATGGTGTTATGAAAATGCAGACGGTACTTGTATCTGGGTACAAGGGCAAAGTCGTGGAGATTTTAAATTTGGCCTGGCAGCGGGCTATGTAGGAAGTTTTAGTTATCAAGTGAAAATAAATGAAGAAACCGAAAGTGGGGAAGGGGGCTATTGTGAATACATAGATTGTCGGCCTTTACGCTTTCAGGAACAGAATAAAACAGAAAAAAGATTAAGTCATTTATCCAATTCAGTCCCTTTACTGCTCAAGAAATGAAGAAAAGTGCGATTTTTGTAGAATAAATAAACAGTCGTGATATTTTTGCTGAATTATTTAAGAATAGGGGTTGTATTGGGTCGGGAATCCTGTAGAATGCACATCCATCGGCGGTGATGAAGATTAAAACTTCTTATAAAACAGTGACTTAGTTAAGTTTGATTGAGTTGGGTTTTAGAAAGAAAGTTTAAAAATAGTTTTCATTGCTAGTTGACACTAAGAATATCTAGTGTAATATAGCCGACCTAGCTTGCTGATGACGAATCAGCAAGAAGATCATTAAGAGATTATGAAGAACAACTTGTGTGGATTTTTACTGGTTGATCGATCGAAATTATTTTCATTGATTGATGGTAGAAATTACTCGAAGTTTATTTGAGAAATATTTGTCAGAAAATTGATGAGCCAAGATTGGCACCCTTTAAGGTGCTACATAGTATTAAACTGAAGAGTTTGATCATGGCTCAGATTGAACGCTGGCGGCAGGCTTAACACATGCAAGTCGAGCGGGGAAAGGTAGCTTGCTACCTGACCTAGCGGCGGACGGGTGAGTAATGCTTAGGAATCTGCCTATTAGTGGGGGACAACATCTCGAAAGGGATGCTAATACCGCATACGTCCTACGGGAGAAAGCAGGGGACCTTCGGGCCTTGCGCTAATAGATGAGCCTAAGTCGGATTAGCTAGTTGGTGGGGTAAAGGCCTACCAAGGCGACGATCTGTAGCGGGTCTGAGAGGATGATCCGCCACACTGGGACTGAGACACGGCCCAGACTCCTACGGGAGGCAGCAGTGGGGAATATTGGACAATGGGGGGAACCCTGATCCAGCCATGCCGCGTGTGTGAAGAAGGCCTTTTGGTTGTAAAGCACTTTAAGCGAGGAGGAGGCTACCGAGATTAATACTCTTGGATAGTGGACGTTACTCGCAGAATAAGCACCGGCTAACTCTGTGCCAGCAGCCGCGGTAATACAGAGGGTGCAAGCGTTAATCGGATTTACTGGGCGTAAAGCGCGCGTAGGTGGCCAATTAAGTCAAATGTGAAATCCCCGAGCTTAACTTGGGAATTGCATTCGATACTGGTTGGCTAGAGTATGGGAGAGGATGGTAGAATTCCAGGTGTAGCGGTGAAATGCGTAGAGATCTGGAGGAATACCGATGGCGAAGGCAGCCATCTGGCCTAATACTGACACTGAGGTGCGAAAGCATGGGGAGCAAACAGGATTAGATACCCTGGTAGTCCATGCCGTAAACGATGTCTACTAGCCGTTGGGGCCTTTGAGGCTTTAGTGGCGCAGCTAACGCGATAAGTAGACCGCCTGGGGAGTACGGTCGCAAGACTAAAACTCAAATGAATTGACGGGGGCCCGCACAAGCGGTGGAGCATGTGGTTTAATTCGATGCAACGCGAAGAACCTTACCTGGTCTTGACATAGTAAGAACTTTCCAGAGATGGATTGGTGCCTTCGGGAACTTACATACAGGTGCTGCATGGCTGTCGTCAGCTCGTGTCGTGAGATGTTGGGTTAAGTCCCGCAACGAGCGCAACCCTTTTCCTTATTTGCCAGCGGGTTAAGCCGGGAACTTTAAGGATACTGCCAGTGACAAACTGGAGGAAGGCGGGGACGACGTCAAGTCATCATGGCCCTTACGACCAGGGCTACACACGTGCTACAATGGTCGGTACAAAGGGTTGCTACCTCGCGAGAGGATGCTAATCTCAAAAAGCCGATCGTAGTCCGGATTGGAGTCTGCAACTCGACTCCATGAAGTCGGAATCGCTAGTAATCGCGGATCAGAATGCCGCGGTGAATACGTTCCCGGGCCTTGTACACACCGCCCGTCACACCATGGGAGTTTGTTGCACCAGAAGTAGGTAGTCTAACCTTAGGGGGGACGCTTACCACGGTGTGGCAGATGACTGGGGTGAAGTCGTAACAAGGTAGCCGTAGGGGAACCTGCGGCTGGATCACCTCCTTAACGAAAGATTGACGATTGGTAAG